>NZ_PNCT01000067.1:0-39410 GCF_005887365.1 Pseudoalteromonas sp. S3785
TTAGCATAATTAGGCTGAAATAACGTGGTTATTTCACCATTACTTAAAATATAGTCTAGGGCGTGTTGATCTTTGCCGATTAAATTTGTTCAAACTAGGGGCAATTTAATCGCGGCGCGAGGTTTGTAACCTAGTGGACTAAGTAAAAACCGAGCAACAAAGAGTAAATTGTCCCTAGGCAGAACCCGAAGGGCAGCGCCTGTTTGGCATTGATGCTGCGTTATCGCCTACTTATGGGGAATAACCACACCACATAGGCTCTGCCTTGCCTAAATACCAAACAGGCAGCTGCAAATTTAACCATGAAAGGTCAACAGACCCTAGTGCTGGTGGGCACTAAAAAAGGCGACTAAGCTAAAAATAAAAAATGTGTAAAAACTACTCACTTTTAAAATATTTACCTTTTTAAATATTGCATAACACAATACCCAATCTTAAATTTAACAAAGTAACCATTAACCCGTTGTTTTAGTTGTACTTTTACCCCTTCACTTTTTAGCTTTTACTAATTGCACCTGGCATATAAATTGATACACCAAAGTATAAAATTTAAAAGGGAATGCACATGACTGCTGAATACTTTATGGTGCTGGGATTACTCGGTGTGGCATTTTTTGCTGTAGCAGGCGCATTATTGGGCTACGAAAAAAACATAAGTGGATTTGGTGTAGTTGTAGTTGCAACAGTTACTGCTTTAGGTGGTGGCACACTACGAGATATACTGTTAGATAAACCGATCTTTTGGGTAGCCACGCCCGAGTATTTATATTCAGCGTACGCCGCTATTATCGCCACCATATTATTTGTGCGTTATCTACCACATGTAAACAACTATTACTTTTTACTCGTAGATGCCATAGGGATGGCATTATTTAATATTATGGGTATAGAAAAAGCCTTAATAGGTGGCACAGGTATGGTTATCGCGATAACAATGGGGATCACTACAGGGATATTTGGCGGCCTAATACGCGATGTGATTTGCCGTGAAGTGCCTTCAGTTATGCGCAACGAACCCTATGCTTCAGCCTGTTTAGTCGGTGGTTTAGTTTATGCTGCGTTATTTACCCTAGAAGTCGATTACATTTGGTGTATTTTAGGCTCATTGTTTTCAACGGTATTTTTAAGGCTAGGCTCGCTTAAATGGGGCTGGCACCTAACCATTTTCAGAAAAAAAGATTTTAAAAATCAAAGTGATTAGGTTTTAAGGCAGCAGTTATTCATTGGCTGAGTTTGCATATGGTACTCATAGTTATCTTCCCCAGTGATCTCAAAGCCTAGTCGAGTATAAAGTGCTTTAGCAGGGTTGTTTTTAAGTACTGTTAGTTTGATAGGCTTTAACTTTGCAGTTTTAATTACTTGCTTAATAACGCCTCTGCCGTAGCCTTTATTTTGATGGTTGGGGTGTATTTGCAATTGCATTATTTCAATGTGGCTACCCCATATTTTGTACTTTAACGTACCTATGGTATTACCATTAAACTGTATAAGATGAGAGCAATCGTATTGTTCGTCAACCCTTTCATTATGCTGTTGCTCAGTTAAAAATAAGCCGGCCAGCTCAAGGTGCTCTACCATAGTAAGTTTTCTAAGATTTAATTAATAACCTGAGCCTTGGCTAATAAATTTATCTCAAGCAGCTATTTTTAGCGCTAACTGCGTTGAATTTACTTGCAATAGGCTAGCTATTGACGCGCAAATTCGCCTTGTTTTCACTTAAAATTTCTAGCTAGAGAAAACAGACCCAGTATCATTACTAGCCAACTATATCTAAATCTCTTAACCAAAGCTCAGGTTAAACCGCTTTTCACGTGTGGTTTTTGTATACGTAAAAACCAAAATGTCCTTCCTTGTATTTAAAAAATTTAACTTTAGTTGAATCACTTTTTGTAAAAATTAGGTCTTTATTAGCCATTACAGATTTAATGGGCACACAATGAACATAACACACACAAATAACGCACTCATCTTTTTACTTACACTCAGCTTTGCATTACTTGGTGTATCGTTTGCTTTAGGTGCAAACCCAAACACACTCACAGCGACATTTAGCTTTTATAAACTTGATACCTTACTTAGCGTAAACACGTTAGGTTTACTCACTGGCAGCGCTATGATTGCGTTGGCAGTCACCACCTTAGCTGCGCGTTTAAAATTAATAAAGCCTGTTCCTGCAGTTATACTCGCATTAGTTGTTAGCATAGTGCCTTTACTTACCTTATTTGCCAGTAACCGCTGGATGGCACAGTTAGGCGGCTTTCCAATTATTGGCAGTGGGCAAGGCATAATTAAATACTTTGCTGTTATCCCTTTGTATTTATTTTTGTTTTATAAAAATAGGCTCACAGACAAACAACACGTACTTTTAAACTTTATACCGGTTGCTATGGTTTTATTGTGGATTGGCGGCATGAAATTTTATGAGTTTGAAGCCAAAGCCATTGTAGGCCTAGTAGAAACCTCACCGTTTATGTCGTGGTTATACACGGTATTTAGCGTACAAGGCGCATCAAATATCATTGGTGGGTTTGATGTATTATTTGCAGTACTACTTGGTGTGGGCATTTTACTCAACAATAAAAAGCTTATTATTGTTAGTGGCTTAGCGTGTTTAAGTGTATTTTTAATGACCCAAACATTTTTAATTACCGCAAACGGCGCATTTAGCTCAAGCACGTTATTAGAGCGTTTAGGGCAATTTGTAATTAAAGATTTATGGTATGTAGGCAACTTAGTTGTTATTGCCACTTTAATGCTATCTAAACCAGCTAAATAGTATAAAGAGAACTTTATGATCAGTTGCAACCATTATGATTACATCGAAATTGCCTGTATGCACAGGCTGAATATTGAGCTTGTATTAAAAAATGGTGTTAGTGTATGTGGCGTAGCAACTGACACAAAACGCAATGCTAATAGAGACGAATGCATAGTTGTTAACGTAAATGGCGAGCTAAAGCTTATTGTGCTCACTACAATCAGCGTTCTTAAAGCGCGTGAGAGCAATCCATACTTTGACCATGTGGACTTTGATGTTAAGTAAATACCCTACCTATTCGTTTTATCATAAATACCTCAGCGAGCCTGTATCATTAATATGTTAAGGCTCGCTTATCTGGCCAACGCTTTAACTCATACGTGCTAAATGCCCAAAACCAAAATTTACACTTAGAATAAATTGTTCACATAAACAGCTATTGTGACTTTGTCCAATAACATTATTAAAAGTCGTTTTGGTGCAATATAACAAAGGCTTTTCATTACATGCCTAATTGCTTGTTTACATTGCAGTTATTTAGTGGAATTATTGAGCGATGTAATATACGCCGTTTTGGGGTGTTCAATAAGGTGTTAGCTGTATAAATATAAGTATGTGTAAATGAAACTTTTAGAAGCAAAAATTGAAGATGCGCCTATTATTCTTAAAATTTAAAAGGAAGCGTATATTTCAGAAGCTAAATTACATAATGATTTTAATATACCCCCGTTAACCCAGAGCTTAGCTGAACTTGAGTCTGAATTTAATAATAAATGTATTTTAAAAATTGTTTTGAACGATCAGATTATTGCAAGTGGACAAGTTAAATTAAATGGTTCAACTTCCTGTATAGGACGTATGGCTGTAAAAAGTGACTTTAAAGGTAAGGGTATTGGCTCCAAGCTACTTAGTGCATTAGAGCAGTTTTATCCTGAAGCACACCAGGTAGAATTGTTTACTGGTATTAATAGTAAAGCCAACCTTGCCATGTATGAACGCCGTGGGTACAGGCGTATTAAGGAAGAGGTTTTGGGCAAAACCACAGTTGTATTCTTAGGTAAGTCGTTAAATACAGCTAACAAGACCTTAAAATCGGATTTGTAACAGTTGGCTCGGCTCCGCTTCGCTACACATTTTAGCCAACAATTACTCACCGCTTAAGGCGGCGTTAGGCATTAACTATTTCTAATTTGGACTCGTTTTGAAAAAATCAGATCAGGTTGCACCATACTTTTTATATGATTTAGATAAAATTCGTGTCTTCATTGAGTTATCCGCGCGTCACTGGAAAGAAGAGTCTATCAAATATAATGAGTCTGATTTAGAGACTAATGAGGCAACATGTTGGGATAGGTACAAATACCGCAATGATCTTAGTGCCCATTTTGACTTTATATTTCCTCAATACCAGAAACAGTCTTATTTGGTAATGTTAGTATCTCTTTTTGAAGATTACTTGAATCAGTTCTGCCATAGCTTGTACTTGGAAAACGGCCTTTGTTGTAAGTTGAAAGATTATGATGGAGGAGGAATTGAACGCGCTAAAAAATATTTAACAAAAGTTGCGCTTGTAAAAGTACCTACTGGAACTAAGTTTTGGCAACGAATCATTGAAGCTCGAGATTTGAGAAATATAGTTGCCCATAATGCAGGACATCTAGATGAAGAACTCCACAAAAAACATTTCCAAATTGTAGCTAATAATGAACATCTAGAATCTGAAAAATTTGCAAGGGTTCACCTCAATGTAAAACAGAGTTACCTGTTTGAAATTGTTGATGCCATGGAAAACTTTGCAAAAGAAATCAGTATAAATTTAAAAAATGCTTAATAAGCGCATAAAATCTGACGTCAAACATTGTCCGATTTTATGCTTAAAAGAAAATGACGCAAAAAAGCGTCCTACATGCTCCGCAGCTTATGCGGGCGTTAGCATTCAAATCTGCAGCCTAATTATATTACTAAGGGATTATCGTGAAATACTCTAGGATTGTACTCTTTTCAGTGGGCTTGTATTTATTACTAGTTGCTTTATCAACAATAGTAACGTTGATTGTTGGCTTTGATGAGATGACTCAAAGCACATCAACCATTTATACTCAATACGTCCTCGGTTTTGTAGCCTCTTTAATCGTTTATTTATATCTAGGATATAGGCAAACAGTGAGTCCGTATAAACAAGCCTTTTTAGTTGCGGCTGTTTATTGGTTTATTAACTTAAGTGTCGGTGCCTTACTATCTATTTTGATAGAAATATCAATGGAGCCTTTAATATATTTGATTCCAGCTTTGCTGCATGTCATTGCTGTTTTATTAGGGACGCTACTTGGTGTTCAATTACGTAGTAAAAAATTTAGCGTAATAAAAAATGAAAAGCAGAACCTAAACAGCTGGTTTGTCTCCTGTATAGCTAATTTATGCCAACTACTTACTGTTTAGCAAAGCATTTTATATTCCTCCATCATCATTATTTAAGGATGACTTATGAATAACACAAAAGTGGTTTTAATAACGGGCGGAGGTCGAGGTATTGGTGCTGCTACGTCTAAATTATTTGCATCAAAAGGGTATGCGGTTTGTATCAATTACAAGTCTAATCTAGCTTCGGCTGAAGCTGTCGCAAGGGATATTAGGGCTACAGGTAATCGTTGTATTACAGTCCAAGCAGATGTTTCGGTTGAGAATGATGTGCTAAGACTGTTTAAAAAGATTGATGAAGAGCTAGGCCCTTTGTCAGTGCTTGTTAATAACGCTGGTATTTTACGTAAGCAGTCGCGTTTGGAGAATTTTACAGCTGAAAGAATTAATACTATTTTAGCAAACAACGTGACTAGTTACTTCTTGTGCTGTCGAGAGGCCATAAAGCGTATGTCTACACGTCATGGCGGAAACGGAGGGGTTATTGTAAATGTTTCATCGGGGGCGTCTCGTTCAGGTTCACCGAATGAATATATTGATTATGCTGCCTCAAAAGGGGCTATAGATACACTCACCAAAGGATTATCACTAGAAGTTGCCAGTGAAGGCATTAGAGTTAATTGTGTGCGTCCTGGGCTAATTAATACGCAAATGCACGCTGATGGTGGTGAACCAGAAAGAGTAGAAAGGTTAAAAGAGCTTATACCTCTTAAGCGTGGAGGTGAACCTGAGGAGGTGGCCGAAGCTATTTATTGGCTTTCATCGGCAAAGTCATCGTTTTCAACAGGAAATTTTTTAGACTTATGTGGTGGCCTTTAATACATAGCAAACCAATGTAATGGCAATTCCCCACGTTTAACACTTTTAAGTGGGTGTTAAAATTTAATAGGGGGTTGAACATGCTACTCGACTTCTCAGTTCTTGTTCACAAGCCTGCATTAATCAGGTATTTATACTAAGCGTAGTAGCGACGCATTGTTCAGTATTTCGATTTTAAAGCGCTCACTGGCTTTAACTAAGTAAAAGCTGGATTAGCCGCATTTATTAAACACAACTATCCAAACATAACTATTCAAATACAACTTCCCCAAACGCAGCTAAGCTTCGCCAAATAACGTTATTTTAGTAAACGCGAGTTCATATTGCGGTGTGTAATATCTTTACACGCATTTTAAGTTAAGCGCTTGAACCGAGCACTTATTTTTAGACTCACTTTACTAGAGATACTTTTTATGAAGTTAAAGTTATTTATTGCCGCTATTATTTCTACCTCTATGTCGTTACACGCAGAGCCAGCTCAAGAAAGTGCTCATTTTACATTCGAAGACTTAAAAGCAATGGCAAAAGCCTCAGCTGAAAAAACCTATACGCCAACTGCAGTTCCTGCCCCTGAGCTTATTGATAAAATTACTTACGATGAACACTGGAAAATACGCTTTAAAGAAGATGAAACTTTATATCCAAATGGTAAAAAGGCACCTGTGCAACTATTTTACCCTGGCCGATACTTTCCTGAGCCAGTAAGTATTTATATCAGAGATGATAAAAACAATGTAAAAGAACTGCCTTTTAGTAATGCGCTTTTTGATATGCCTGACGACAGCCCTGCCCACGACCTGCCAGAAGGGTTTGGGTTTGCAGGCTTTAGAATTATGCGCCCTGATATAAAACCAGATTGGATATCGTTTTTGGGGGCGTCTTATTTTAGAACTGATGGCCCCCAGGGGCAATATGGGTTGTCGGCTCGCGGTATTGCAATTAATACCGGTATGAGTGAACCAGAAGAATTTCCGCGCTTTTCGGCATTTTGGTTAGGCCCTGCAGAAAATAAAGGTGAAAGCATGTCTGTGTGGGCATTGCTTGAGGGACCCTCTGTTACAGGTGCTTATCGGTTTGGGTTAAGTAAAGATAACAAAGAAGCCAAAGGCCATATTACCTCTGTGAGTGCTAATTTGTATATGCGCGCCGATGTAGAGCGTTTAGGCATAGCGCCATTAACGAGTATGTATTGGTACTCAGAAAAAGATAAAACAGAAGCTAAAGATTGGCGCCCGGAAATTCACGATAGCGATGGCTTAGCGATTCATACGGGGTCTGGGCAGTTCATTTGGCGACCTTTAAACAACCCTCAGTCGGTATCGACCAATAGCTTTATTGATGAAAATCCCAAAGGCTTTGGTTTAATTCAAAGGGATCGTGATTTTAATAACTACCAAGACGATGGCGTGTTTTACAATAAGCGCTCATCAGCATGGATAAAACCTCAGGGTGATTGGGGTAAAGGTGCTGTACAGCTAGTCGAAATTCCTACAAAAGATGAAACGTTTGACAATATTGTTGCCTATTGGGTACCTGAAAAAGAGGCGCGTAAAGGCGATGAGTTTTCCTTTTCTTATGATATTGAGTGGCGTCCACTTGATCCAAAATCAAAAAACCTAGCAAGTGTTGTTAATACTCGCCAAGGGCAGGGCGGAATTCCTGGCCAGCCTATTCCTGGGGGCGTAAACAAGATGGTGATTGATTTTGAAGGCCCAGTATTAAAAGGCCTAGATAGAGAAAGCGGTATAAAGCCTATAGTTGAAGCCAGCAACGGCGAAATACTAGAGCCAATTGGCGCTTACCCAATAGTGGGTACCAACCAATGGCGATTAGCGTTTGACTATAAACAAAGCAATAACGACCCCGTAAGCATACGCGCGTATTTGGTTGATAAAAACGAAGAGCCGATAACCGAAACCTGGGTAAGTGATGCAAAAGTAACGATTGAGTAACTATAAAAATTAAGGCGGGTGGCCCTAAAGTTAGTTTTATGTAGCCACCCGAACAACTGCAAAACAAATGTTTTTAGCGAAGGAGGGTTAAGCAATTCTCTTATTTCAATATACATCTAATACTTAGTTGTAAATTTAATAGGCTTGGCTAACTACTTGGTGAATTGGCTATTTTAAGTTGCTCCTACTTGTTTTTATGTTTGCTTGTGTGAATAATAAACATTCGCTCAGGAAAATAATAAAAGTAATTAAATTAGGGATGTATATGAAACTTTACCCATACTCAAAAATTAAAACAGAAAACCTTAAGGGCCTGCTTATCGCTTCTAGAATGCTAGGGTTTTTGAGTTATATACTGTTTTTTGTAGCTATTTGCATTGGTTTATTTGGTATTTTTTCTAACCTTGGCGCACCTAAAGACTTAGGAAATGGAATAGTTATGTCTGCACCAAATGCCGGTTTACCTGTGATAATAATGGCAATTTGGGGTGCAGTATCGTCAGTCTGTATTTTAGCTTTTAGTGGCTTATGTGCAGCGGTTGTTTCATGCGAATACAAATATACAAAGTCTGTTTAGCTATATACCGGAGTATTTAGATAGTAAAAAAAAAGGGCTTCTACTATCTAAATATTTATTTTTAAGACTAGGTCAACTACCACGAACAAGTCTCAATTTCTTGTATCTCCTCCTTACCTCAACAGCCTGAAATTCATTTAAGAAAACACAAAAGAAAGTCGAATTTAGCCTTTATTATGAGTGGATTGTAGCTAATTTACCTTGATTAACCCTAATTTATAGTTAAAATGGTCGGCTTGTTTAACGAACGTGCCTACTTTATTACTGACACCGTAATAGAAGCAGCACTAATAGATGTAAATACCAAGCGTGCATTTTTAAGGCGTGTTATTTACCTCGTTTAATACTAATCCACAATAATACTTGATCATTTTACGGGGCTAAACGTCTTGCTACCTGTTTTAAAAAACCTCATTTAGAGCGGTTAAATAGCGAGCTTTTTGTCCAACTATCAACACGGGTTTCCCTTCTTAAAATAGATTACTTAATTAAGCGAGTTAGTATTTTTAAATTTACGCTAGGACGAAAATTGGTTTGATCTCATTAAACGATGACTTAATGGTAGGTAAAGGGGCGCATAGAACGTGTTACAGGCACCCTGAGGCACATAATTTATGTATTAAAGTAAGCCATGATGGGTTTTCGCAAGAACAAGACCAAGAGCTGGCTTATTATAAGCGACTTAGTAACCGAAATATTCAGTGGCAGTTATTAGCGCGATACCATGGTACGGTGCAAACCAATATTGGCACAGGGTACGTGTTTGATTTAGTGATTGATGCAAATAATCAGCCGGCTAAAACCCTTGAGCATTATTTAAATCAGCCAAATAGTGAAGCATTAGTCGAGCCGCTATTAAAATTAAAAGACTATTTAATACATAATTTAGTGATCACCAAAGAAATAAAACCACGCAATATAGCGTGTGTTAATAATAACGGCACCATTGAGCAGTGTGTAGTGGTGGATGATATTGGTAATACTGAGTTTTTTCCTATTAGTAATTATGTGAGCTCATCGGCTAAGCGTAAAATAAATAGAAAATGGCAACGTTTTGAAGCGAGTTTAAATGAGCTTGGCTTAAGCCTTAATTAAGTTTAAAACACCGACTTTAAATGCTATATTAATTAATAATCACAGCCAAGTTTAATACGCAGGGCTAAGCTAACAGACATAACTTTACCCTGCGGATGCATAAGCGTTTGTTACTTTTCTAACTCTTTTACATACAGCATAAGGGCGCTGTACATTACGCTAAGTGCCTTTGTTACATCCTCATCAATAACAGCTTCTGCGGGGTGATGGCTTATTCCGCCAGGGCTACGTATAAACAGCATACCAACAGGGCAAATAGGGGCTATGGCCATGGCATCGTGCCCAGCGCCAGAGGCAAGTGACGGTGAGGCTTGGTTATTTAATTCACAGGCACTGCTAAACAATTGTTGAATTTGAGTGTCGCACGCTACGGCGTCTGCCGCGTGTGTCCATTGCCAATCGAGCGTTAAATTACGGCTAGTTGCAATTTGCTCCGCGCGGGTATGTATTGCATTAAGTAAAACTGCAAGGTCGTTATCGTTTTGTGCGCGTGCATCAAGGCTTATAGTCGTTTTACCGGCAATGACATTTGTAGCGCCTGGGCGTGCTTGAATTTGCCCTACAGTGGCTACTTCACCATTACTGGCACTTTTTGCTAGTTGCTCTATGGCAAGGGTAAGCTCGGCGCAGCCTGCTAACGAATCTTGGCGTAAGTTCATTGGTGTAGTACCCGCGTGGCCGCTTTGGCCTGTTAGCGTGATCATAGCGCGCTTTGCCCCAGCAATGGCAGTAACAATGCCTAATGCCTGATTTACCGACTCAAGCACGGGGCCTTGCTCTATGTGGGTTTCCCAGTAACCGAGTAACTCGTTTTTATTAAGCGCTGCTTTTGCGTAATCATTTGGGTTTAGGCCAAAATCAAGCATGGCTTGGCGCATAGTAATGCCGTTTGTATCTTCTATATTTAACCACTGCGGGTCAAACTCGTTTGCCAGTGCTTTTGAGCCAATTAATGTGGTGGCAAAGCGGGTGCCTTCTTCATCACAAAAACCCACAACATCTAAATGAAACGGTAAATCAAGCTTAAGTGTATGCGCAAGGGCGGCTATTTCAATACCCAGTAATACCCCTAAAATACCATCAAATGCACCGGCGTTTGGTACTGTGTCGAGGTGTGAGCCAATAATTAAACGTTTAGCGTTTGGGTTAGATGACGCTAAGCGCCCCCATAAATTGCCGACTTGGTCTTGCCACGATTGCATGCCCGCCTCAGCCATCCACGCAGCAGTTACACGGTTACACTCTTTGTGCTCTTTAGATAAATACACACGGTGAATGCCACCTTGCATTTGCGATAGGCCACTGAGCGTTTTACAGCGCAATAACGCGCGCGCGGCAAATTTATTAGCCAGCTCACTGTTTAACAATGGCTCATGGAGGGGGCTTGCAATCGTCATGCTAAATCCTTTTTTATTTATAATGGGCAAGGGCGGCAATAGCGGCTTCGCCTTTAGGGCCTTTATAGCCGTTGGCGTGTAAGCAGGCATCTAGGCTTGCCAATGTTTGTAATACGGCATCTTTACGGGCGTTGTAACCCATGGTGCCAATACGCCAAATTTTGCCATGCAGCGGACCAAACGAGGTGCCAATTTCAATACCAAAGTCGGTTAGCATTTGAGCGCGTACGTGGTCAGCATTAATGCCCTCGGGTATGTAAACTCCCACTACGTTGTTCATTTTATGGTTTAAATCGCCAAATACGTTCAAGCCTAGCGCTTGAATACCCGTTAACATGGCATCGCCATGTAATTTATGGCGTGCAACGCAGTTGTCTACGCCTTCTTCAATAACAATGCGAGCGCATTCTGATGCGCAATACAGCATGCTGGTGGCTTCGGTGTGGTGGTTAAGGCGCTCCTCGCCCCAGTAATTCATGATCATGCCTAAATCAAAGTAGTTTGAGCGTACAAATGGCTCGGTGCCGTCGGTATGATCGGCCGTGCGTATACCCGCTTCTACTTTTTTACGTTTTTGGATCCAATCGGCGCATTTATCGCTCAGTGTTAATGGGGCAGAGCCAGACGGGCCACCTAAACATTTTTGCAAACCAACCGAAAGCGCGTCGAGTTTCCACTCATCGGCGGGTAAATCGTTACCTACAATCGAAGCGGTGGCATCGCAGTAAAATAATACGTCGTGCTTTTGGCAAATATCGCCAATGTGTTCGAGCGGTTGGTTCATAGTTGTAGAGGTATCGCCCTGTACCATAGCAAGTACATGGGGTTTTACATCAACAATGGCTTTTTCTATTTGTTCGGGGGTAAATACCTCGCCCCACGGAACTTCTATGGTGTGTACTTTTGCGCCTACGCGCTCGGCTATTTCAGCAAGCAGGTGGCCAAAGCGGCCCATAATGGGCACCAGTACTTTATCGCCTGGGCGTAAAATAGAGCATAAAACGGCTTCTATGCCTGCGCGTGATGTGCCATCCACTAACAGGGTCCATTCGTTTTTGGTTTTAAATATTTCGCGATAGCGAGCCATGGTTTCGTTCATAAAACCGGTCATTACTGGGTCGTATTGGCCAATTAGCTGCGCCGACATAGCACGAAGCACGCGTGGGTCTGCGTTTATTGGGCCTGGGCCCATGAGTAATCGCTGTGGCGGATTTAAAGTTTGAATTTGCGTGTCGCTAAACATGTTTAGGCTCCCAGAGTCTGAATAAGCATACGAATGCCCGTTATCATTAATACAACGGCAAAGGCGCGTTTTAATTGTTTTTGATCTAGCTTGCTACCAATTTTTACGCCAATAGGCGCAAACAAAATAGTAAGCGGAATAATAAGTATAAAAGCAGGTAGGTTTACAAGGCCCCACGTGCCAAGGGGGGCATCGGCGGGTGTAGTACCAATACTTAATAAAGTAATAACGCCCGGTAGCGCAATTAATAAGCCAAATACAGCAGCGGTGCCAACGGCAACATGGGCGCGTACGTTAAACGCGTTGAGCATGGGCACGCCAATAGTGCCACCACCTATACCAATCATTACCGATAAACCACCAACAATACTTGCCATAATGCCTTGGCCAAATTTACCTGGTAATTTACTAACTAGGGCAGGCGCGCCGGCTCTAAATAACATGTTTAAACTGACTAAAATGGCAATACAGGCAAACATAAGTACTAGCGCATTACCGCGTATTGAGTGCGCTAAGTAGCTACATACAACGGCCATTACTAAAATAAACGGGGCCCAGTATTTAATTAAAGCAAGGTTGATATTGCCTTTTGCATGGTGCGAGCGTATAGACGAAATAGACGTAGGCACTATGGTGGCAAGCGAGGTCGCTGTGGCTATCATCATGGCCGACTCAGGGCTTACGCCAAAGCCTTGCAATAAAAAATACAGCACAGGCACAATTACTATGCCGCCGCCTACACCAAATAGGCCTGCTAAAATACCTGCAAAAATGCCGGTTGCTATTAAGGCCGCTATAATGGGCCATTGATTTATTATTTCTGTCATTGTGTTCCTGCTGTAGTTACTGTTGCACGACCATCTGAACGAGGGTCGGTGGCTGCTTCAAGGCTGGTAGGTGTATCTAAAATGGCACCCGCGTGGCCCATCATTTCATTGTTATTATCAACGCTTACCCAGTCGTGGTCACGTTGATTTAATTCATGTTTAACTTGAATTACTAAGCTTTGCTCTACCTTTAAGTTTGTGCTTGTATCGCCCCAGGTGCGGCCTAATAACCAACGCGGATCGCTTACTGCTTGGGTAATTGATTTATTACGCCATGCGTAACCACTAAATACGGCAGCTTGTGTTTGTGGTTGGCCTTCGCCGCCCATGGTGCCGTAGGCAAGGCGCCTGCCATCATCAAATTTTGCTAAAGCAGGGTTAAGTGTATGAGCTGGCTTTTTATGTGCTTTTAAGGCATTGGCATCGTTGTTATTTAAACTAAAGCTCAAACCACGGTTATTCCACACAAAACCACCTTCGCTCATCAAAATGCCGCTACCAAATTCCCAGTAAACACTTTGAATAAAGCTCACGAGTTGGCCGTTTTTATCACGTGCTGCCATCCAAACGGTATCGCCAGGCTCTGCATTAAATGGCCATTGCTTGGCTTGGTTCATATCAATATTGCTGGCAAGCGCACTTAAGCGCTCATCGGTTAGTGCATTTTTATAATCATTGCCAAGCGCATCCGGGTCGGCCCAAAGTGTGGGACGGTGAGTAAAGCTTTGTTTGGTTGCCTCAACAATTAAGTGCATCCAATCGGCCTCTGTTTTGGCCAAGTGTTTTAGTTTATTAACGGCGCCAATTATTTGCAGAGAATGCACGCCTTGCGTGGGAGCAGGTAAGTTAAAACACTGTATGCCCGATAAATTAGCATTAAGTGGTGTCACTACATCTGCTTTTGTATTGGCTATGTCGACTGGGGTAATAACACTGCCTGCGGCTGCTAAATCGCTTGCAAATGAGTCGGCAAGTTCTCCTTCATAAAAAGCATTTAAGCCGTGCTCGGCCAAGTGCTCAAAGGTACTGGCGAGTTTTGGGTTTTTAAAATGTTGCCCTGCTTGTAGCGGTTTACCATTGGGTATGTAAAGCTCTTTAAATGCAGCGTTAGTGTTTGAAACGGCGGCAAGCTTTTCGCAGCCTGCTTGCAAGCTTTTTGACACTGTAAAGCCTTCGCGCGCAAGCTTAATAGCAGGCGCTAAAATAGTACTTAGTGGTAGGGCTGCGTGCTCATCTACCTCAAGGGCTTTTTGCCAGCCACGAAGCGTAGCCGCTTGAGTCAATGCGCTTAAACCGCCACGCTCTGGTATCTGTTGCTCATTGCTGTAGGCGCTTATATCATTTGGTGCGCGCCCGCAAGCATCTATAGCTGTGGGTGTGCTTTGGTTTAGGTTATCAATAAGCCAAAAGCTGTCGCCGCCAATTGAGTTCATATGCGGGTATACCACGCTAATAGCAGCGGCGGCTGCTACCATGGCCTCAACGGCTGTACCGCCTTGTTTTAGTATTAGGGTGCCTGCCTCGGTTGCCGCAAAATGCGGGGCAGTAAAGGCAATGTTGTGTGTGCTCATGCAAGTGTGTCCTGTTTAAAGTGTGCAGCTAATTGTTGTACGCAGGCAAGTAGGCTTTTATCGTTGCCATGGCTCATCATTAATGAAAACCCATACGGGTGGCCATTTTCTAAATTAGCCAATGGTAAGTGTACTTGCGCCGAGCGGCTCAAACCCGCTATGGCCGATAAGGTGATTATTTGCATGCGTAAGGCGCTTGTGTCGGCGCCCAATTTAGGTGCAGTTGTGGGTGTGGTTGGCAAAAATAAACAACTGTTTGTATTTAGGTTTTTAGCAATTAATGTTTGCCATTGGGTTTGTACATTTAGTGCTTCTTGTTCTTCTTGGGCGGTTAGGGCAAGCGCCATGTTAAAACGTGCCGCAATTGCCGGAGCAAACTGGGGAAGTTGCCCCGGCAATTGAAGCCAATCTTTATGCGTTTTTGCGATTGCTCGCCCTTGCAGTATTCTAAAGCTGTCAGCCAGTTCGCTTAATAAGTTGCTGTTAGGCAGTTTAAATTCTTTATGGTGTTTAAAATAAGGTTTGGTTTTTTCAAGCAATTGTTTAAGCGGGGCGTGTAATACAGGGTCAACCAGCTCAAATAATGGCTCGCAAATAACTAAAGTATCAACGTTATTAATAGCTTGATTTGGCAACAGTACATTGCCTATATCGCTTAGCAGCTCTGCATTTTGGGTAAGCCAGCCAATGGTATCAAAAGGGGGCGCGAGCGGTATTAGGCCATCTTTTTCAATTACGTTATGGCTTGGCCTTATGCCAAATAAGCCACAATAACTTGCGGGTATTCTAATAGAGCCGCCGGTATCGGTACCTAAGCCAATATCGGCTAGGTTAGCAGCTACGGCGGCCGCCGACCCCATACTTGAGCCGCCACTTGCATGGCCCTTAAGTTTTGGGTTTTGTGCTGCACCATAGTGAATGTTATTGCCCTCTAAGCTGTAAGCCAGCTCATCGGTATGGGTAAAGCCTGTAAAGCGAGAACCTTCATTCATTAGTTTGTTTACGGCACTTGCTGTTTGCTGTGCAGGTTTTGCTGCTTTAAACCAGCTTGGGTTACCTGCGCTGTTGCGCTCGCCTTTAACAGCAAATACATCTTTTACCGCAAGGCGCTTATTTACAAGTTTGCCGTGGGTGTGTGTTTGCCATGCGTTAGGGCCATGGTCACAAAAAATACCGGTAAAATTATTATGTGTTTTGGTACTCATATCACCACTCGTTATAAAGTAAATCTGACCAACTGGTTATAATCAGATTTAGGGTGATTAAAAAGACGAATTAGTTAGTATTATTTTTCAGCCCACTGCGTAACATTTTATTTTTATTTTACAGAGCCTGTTCCGCTTTTTAATCGGTTAGCTATTATATTGCCTAAAAGCTAAGCAAAAGCAATGCCAAACACAATAAAGTTGTCCATTCGGTCAGGTTTTTGTGGGTTTGTATGGTGTTTATAAAAATTTAAGTAATGAAGAGGGTATAATTTAGAGGTAAAAACACACCAAGTTGGTGCGCGATTGCACCAACTTGGTTGCTAATGTGGCGTTTATTGTAATGCGTTAGGGCTAATAATTAAGCCATTTACATCGGCATATAGCCAATCGTTGGGGTTAATTGAGGTACTCAGCATGGTTACAGTTTGGTTTTTATCGCCAAAGCCACGCTTTAATGTACTGCGCGAGGTTGAACCAAGTGCCATAACCGGTAAATCCATAGTGGCAAGTATTTCAATGTCGCGGCAACAGCCGTTAATAACAACGCCTTCCCAGCCATTTTTTAACGCGCGCTCAGCCATAATATCGCCTATAAAAGCAAAGCGTTTGCTAGCAAAGCCATCAATAACCAATACTTTACCCTCACCGTTTTCATGCAGTATATCGGCGGCAAACGAGTTATCGTCTGGGCATGTAACGGTAACTGCTTGACCACTAAAGGTGGTTTTTTTACCAAAGTGGCGCAGGCCGCTGTCGGCGACTTGTACGCTTTCGCGGTGATCGTCAAATAAGTCTGGGGTGGTAAAGTTATTCATGGGTTAGGCCTCACTGTGCTCAGGTATTTTTAAGCCAATACCTTTTAAAATTATGTGGGCAGTTGATTGCGTTATTTGTGCCACATCGGTTTCGTCGTATTCTAATTTGTTCATTACCAGTAGCACTTCGGCCTGAAAGTCGGCGTAGTACTGCGTAGTTGACCAAATGGTAAATAATAAATGGTAAGGGTCAACATTATCCATTTTGTTTGCATCTATCCAAGCCTGAAACACGTCTACCTTTTGTTTTACCCACGGGCGCGTGTTGGTTCTAAAGTAGTTTTGCAAATATGGAGCACCGCGCAGTATTTCACTGGCAAATAAACGTGATTGCAGCGGCTGGTTTACGGCAAGTATTACTTTACTTTTAATATAGTGATAAAGCACATGTGCAGGGTCGTCCTCAGGGGTTACGTTATCTAAGCCTAAGTTCCAGTGCGCAATTATGCGGTCTATTACGTTTTCGTATAGGCCGTCTTTGCTTTTAAAATAATATAAAATATTGGCCTTAGGAACGCCTGCTTCTTTGGCAACCATGCTCATACTGGTGCCATCGTAACCAAGCTGAGAAAATAATTGCTCGGCGGCATCGAGTATTAATGTTTGGTTTTTTACTCGGGTGAGTTCTTTTTTATTTGGCTTTGTTTGTGTGCTCATTATGGCAATGCTGTTTTTAACGTGTTGAATGATTGTAACTTTACTGACCAAAAGGTCAAACACTTAAGTGCAGGCTAAAAACACCTTTATAACAATAAATGATGAGAAACAATTGTTTAAACCATTAATTACTGTTAGCGTAACGTCAAACATAAGTAGTACTTTTAGGTAGTTAATGGACTTTTTTTCTAATCACAAATACACGCTTTATGGCATTGCCGCTATTTTATTATGGAGCTGTTTAGTGGCTCTGCTCAGGGATGTTTCGGAGTTATTTGGCCCTATAGGTGGGGCGGCACTTATGTACAGTGTAAGCGCGCTGTTTTTAATTTTGGTAATGGGGCGGCCTAAATTTGCTGGGTTTAATAAGCGTTATATTATTTGGGGTACTGCTTTATTTGCACTTTACGAGGTGTGTTTAGCGCTGTTTGTGGGGCTTGCTAATAATCGCCACCAAGCAGTAGAAATGGCGGTTATCAATTATTTATGGCCCACGCTTACCATTTTGCTCAGTATTATCGTTAACCGTAGTAAAGTAAGTGTATGGATTTACCCCGGTATGCTGCTCGCCTTTTTTGGCGTGGCTTGGTGCGTGGGTGGCGA
Organism: Pseudoalteromonas sp. S3785; assembly: GCF_005887365.1. Taxonomy (NCBI): domain Bacteria; kingdom Pseudomonadati; phylum Pseudomonadota; class Gammaproteobacteria; order Alteromonadales; family Pseudoalteromonadaceae; genus Pseudoalteromonas; species Pseudoalteromonas sp. S3785. The sequence continues at coordinate 17,941 of NZ_PNCT01000067.1, forward strand.
TAGTGGGTTATCACTTAATAGTATTATGGGCAATTTTGCCAGTAACCCAACGGCCTACTTGCTGGCGTTTGTAGCGCCTTTTATTTGGTCTGTTTACTGTGTGATTACTCAAAAAAATAGCAATGGGAAAAATGCCATTGTGCTATTTTTTATCGCCACAGCACTGAGCTTATGGGTATTGTATGGATTAAGTGACGAGCCAAAAATGACCTTTACACTACACGCTACCATAACGCTTATTTTAGCTGGCGTGGTTGTTGGCAGCGGTTATGCACTTTGGAACCAAGCAATTATTGGCGGTAACTTAATGCTGCTTGGTACGCTTTCGTATTTTACGCCGGTTTTTTCGGCGATTATTTCGGCGCTTTATTTATCAATTACCCTTAGTGCCTCATTTTGGCAAGGGGTAATAATGGTCACTGCTGGCTCACTCGTTTGCTATTTTGTAACACGTGAAAAACCAGCTAAAAAGCCACTAAACACCGTAAATTAACGGCGTAAACGCACCCTTTTTTAACTGTGCTTGTTTAGCCAGTTAAGTGCCAGTGGCCATAGTCCGTCTGACTTTTTACTAAAAAATTTCATATGGCCAATTTCTTTTAAGCCATAGTCTTTAGGGTTTAAGGTTAATTTACTCGCTTTTAATTTTGGGAATACCGAGAGCATATCGGCGACATTCGCATTATTTGCAATGTCGTCGTCGGTGGCATTAACCCACATTGACGGCATAGCTAAGGTGTTGTAACAGTGTTGAAATACGGTATCGCCAAATGCTGATTGCACATACCCTTGTGCGTTACACCATTTTCGCCATTGTTTAGCTATGCCTTTAGGTAGTGGCTCGCCCATGCCAAACCATTGTGATTTAGTATGGCCAAATAGTGCATTACTAAGGGGGATAACCCCATTCATAAAAAAGTGCGCTTTAACCTGATACGCCAAGCGCATATTAGTTAATTTACCTGACGAGCAGGCAAAGTTAAACGCAGAGCTTAGCTCGTTGGCGTTATGCATTAGCCCCACTAATTGCCCGCCGGCGCTGTGACCCACTAAATGATACTGCGTATTAGGAAATACCCTTTGCAAATGCTCAAGCACCGCAGGCATGTCTTGCTCGCCCCAGGTTTGTAAACTGGCTTTGCTTTTTTTAATACTACGGTTAAGCGATTGGCCAATGCCACTGTTATCAAACGTAATAACGCCAAAGCCATGTTGCTGTAAGTAAGTAGCAAAGTTTGCATAAAACTGCTGCTTTATACCGGTTGCAGGGGCAATCATCACCGCACCTTTAATAGGGCTGGCGGGTGTGAATACACGGGCGCTTAGAGTTTGCCTGTTATTACAGGTTATAGTGGTGTGCTCAAAGTGTGGTGAGGTCATTAGAATTATTATTTCCCATATAAAGTACACAGGTTAAAAACAATAACTGGTAAGACCAGCTTAAACAAGAGGGGAAGGCGTTGTTTATACCTACTCCATTAAGTATGTGTTCTTAATTTTACGCCGACAAAAAATTCAGCTTTAGGCTTATATTGTTGTAAATGGTTGTTCCCTTATCGAAATTACAACAAAGAAATGAGTTGTTTTAGCGAGTAAAATAGGTCAGCTATTTATTGGAACTGGTATAAACCACGCCCCAAATGAAGTGGGGCGAGAGGAAGGTTTAAATAACTACTGGGTACTACTTATTTTGCTAAAGCCTTGTTATTGGCAGTTAATGTAGCCTTATTGCCATTAACAATAACGGGCTAATGGGTATATTAAAAGTTGGTTAATTAGATTTACTGTTTACCTGAGCGAGTAAGTCGAGCACTTTTTGTTGGCCAAATTTTTGTGCAAATTGCTCGGCTGTTTGGCCTGCTTTGTTTTGATGTGCGTTGTCGCAATCAAGGCCTACAAGTGTTTTAGCGATACTAAATTCGCCTCTAAAAATGGCGGCCATTAGTGCTGTGTTACCGCGGTTATCTTCAAGGCAGGCATTAGCACCTAGTTGCAATAAGGTGTTTACCGTATTTTTATTGCCGTGGTAGGTGGCAATCATTAGCGCGGTGTAACCTTTGTTGTTGTAACTATTAATAGGAATGCCAGCATCAACAAATTGCCTTATTACGGCGGTGTCGTCGGTGCGTGCGGCTGCAAAGTAATAAGCAAGTAAGCTGTCGTATTGCGACTGGGCGGTGCTTTGTTCATTTACAGGGCTTTGTGGCTCATTGGCAAAGCCTGAAAAGCTCATCACTAAAGTAAATATAATAAGTAATTTACGCATACTGTTTACCTTTTTAAAAAAGAGGAAAGCTAGGCTTTCCTCAATAACTTACAGGTTGGGTAAAATATTAAAGCTTAGCGGCTAGTTGCTTAACTTGTTTCATGTCGCCGTTTACAGCGTTAGTTAAGCGTGTACCGTATTCGCTATCTGCTTTGTAGAAGTGGCTAAGCATTTTGTGCATAACTTTGCTGTTTTTCACTTTGCCTAAATCACCGGCTAAGTTGTTAACTAAGTTAGTGCGCTCTTGCTTGCTAAAGCTGCGGTAAAGTACACCCGCTTGAGCAAAGTTTTGCTGCTTTTTAATTGCAGCTTGTTGTACGTAGCCTTTTAGCTCTGTGTTACTTCTGCGTGCAATTGGGTTTTCTGCAACGTTTTCGTGACTTGGTTGGTAATTCACGTTACTTGTTGTATTACCGTAGTTCATTGCGCCGTCTTGGTTGTAGTTAACCACTTCAACTTTTGCACGGTTAATTGGCAATTGTTGGTGGTTAGCACCTAAGCGGTACATTTGCGTATCGGCATAAGAGAAAACACGCCCTTGTAATAGTCTGTCTTCAGATGGCTCAATACCCGGAATAACATTTGCCGGTGCCATTGCAACTTGTTCTGTAGATTGGAAAAAGTTAGTTGGCATACGGTTTAGGGTCATGGTGCCTACTTTAGTTTCTTTCACGTCTAACCACATTTTTGTTGCATCTAATGGGTTGTAGTCAAAGTCATCTAACTGCGACGGATCAAGTGTTTTAATGTATAGATCCCACTTAGGGAAGTTGCCTTTACCAATCTCAGTGTATAGGTCGCGTGTTAAGTGCTGGAAGTCTTGGCTTTGCACTTCAGCGACTTCTTTTGAGTCTAGGTTATCAATACCTTGCTGGCTTACCCAATGAAACTTAACGTATTTAACATCGCCAGACTTATTAATCATTTTGTAAGCATGTACGCCCCAGCCGTCCATTTTACGAAGGCTTGCTGGTGTACCGTAGTCGCTGTATACCCACGTTAACATGTGAGTAGAACCTGGCTCGTATGAGAAAAAGTCAAAAAAGCGGTTAGGATCTTGAATGTTATCAACCGGTGACGGCTTTAACGAGTGAACCATGTCTGGAAATTTAATCGCATCGCGAATAAAGAATACCGGTAAGTTGTTACCTACTAAATCCCAGTTACCTTGGTCGGTGTAAAACTTAGTCGCAAAACCACGTGGGTCACGCAGTGTTTCTGGGCTACCTTTTGAGTGAATTACTGATGAAAAGCGTACAAATACGTCTGTTTCTTTACCCGCTTCTGCAAACGGTGCAGCAATTGTTAAGTCATCTAACTCTTTAGACGCCACAAACACACCGTGAGCACCTGTACCACGCGCATGCACTACACGCTCAGGAATGCGCTCACGAGCAAAGCGTTGTAGCTTTTGAATTAGGTGTACGTCTTCAAGTAATACACTTCCGCGCTCACCAGCGGTAATAGAGTTTTGGTTGTCGCCAACAGCCGCGCCGTTGTCTTTAGTTAGGGTAGTAGCTGCACTTGCAGGTAATGCCATTGCTAGCGCTAATGCACTTAGCGTTAATGTAGATTTATTATTAATCGTGTTTTTTTGAGTATTCATTGTCGACCTCATCTGTATAAAAGTGCCGGCAGTGTTGCAGGCTGTTTAACTGTGGATGAGTGTATTTACAAAAGTTAATTCGGTAAAATTGATTGTTTAGATTGGGGTAATCACAAATTTAGATTGTTATTTGTGAGCTGCCTTCTATTTTCTAAATAGCGTTTTCGTAATGTTCGACCTTAGTCGTAATTGCAATTTTGAAATCAATGAAAATACAGACAATTTCATATTTAATGAATAAATATTCACCATCGTGGTGCGTTTTTCACTAACAAGATGTTGACTTATTATAACAATAAAGAGAATATGCTCACTTGCTGGGCTTATGCTCAAGTTAAGGTTGTACCAAACTAGGTGCATAAAAAGGGGCAATATGAATACTAAAATAGAATTAGTTATTTTTGATTGTGATGGCGTTGTTATAGATAGCGAAATATTGAGCGCGCAAGTGTTAATAAACATGCTTGCAGAGATTGGCGTTAATATTGACCGAGCCTATGTACAACAATATTTTTTAGGCTGTAACTTTAAAACAGTTACCCAAAACTTATTCGATACCTTTAACGTGACCTTAGCTGAGAGCTTTGAAGCCGATTACCGAGAAGCATTATTAAACGAGTTCGAAACTGCATTAATGCCAACTAACGGTATTAAACACGTGCTAGAGCAATTATCTGTACCTTGTTGTATTGCAACAAGCAGTAGCCCTAAACGCACTGCTAAAGCGCTTAATGTGGTTAATTTATCGCAGTACTTTAATAAGGTATTTACCTCAAGTGAGGTAAAAAATGGTAAGCCCGCACCTGATTTATTTTTACATGCTGCAGAGCAAATGGGTGTTAACCCAAGCAAATGTTTAGTGATTGAGGATTCAAAAGCCGGTGTGTGCGCTGCACTTGCCGCCAATATGCAGGTTTTGCATTACAGCGGAGGTGGGCATATGCAAGATGCAGTGAACTTTGTTCACCAAGCTTACCCAGAGGTCGCACATTTAACGCATTGGGATGACTTTTATAAGCAGTACCCGGCATTACAAACACAGTAATAGAATATTAACATTGAGCTTTATAACACTGACAAAGCTTAACGTAAAATGCATTAATTATTAGATAGTTATAGTAGTAGCATTATAAAAAGGCACGGCGATTTACTCATTATTAATTTAAATAAAAAAACACTTATTTAAATTAATAATTAACCTGAACTTTGGTTAAGAGATTTACTAACATATTAAATCAAAAGTGATATCTATGTTTATTTTCTCTAGCCAGAGATTTACAGTGAAAACAAGGCGAAATTACGCGTCAATAGCTAGCCTATTGCAAGTAAATTCAACGTAGTTAGCGCTGAAAATAGCTGCTTGAGATAGATTTATTATCCAGAGTTCAGGTTAGTTAGGGCTGTGCTTAAAACAATAGGAAAATACCATGGCATCAAGTCCACACACACAAACATTTAACGATGTTAACGAAGAGCAATTGCCCGTTGCTAATCATAAGCTTCATGGTTGGAAGCACTTTGCCGGTTTATACGCTGGTGAACACGTTGCTGCAACCGAGTTTGTTATTGGTGCAACCTTTGTTGCATTAGGCGCATCGACCATCGACATTTTATTAGGTTTATTAATTGGTAACCTATTAGCTATGTGCTCGTGGTGGTTAATTACTTCTCCAATTGCGGTAGAAACACGCTTAAGTTTATACAACTACCTAAATAAAATTGCGGGTAACTCAATGACCAAGCTCTATAACTGGGCAAACGTGGTCATATTTAGTGTGATATCCGCCGCGATGATCACGGTATCGGCAACCGCCGTTCGGTTTTTGTTTGATATACCCGCACAACTCGATTGGTATCCTAACAGCTTAGCATTTGTGGCCATTGTATTATCGGTTGGCTCCATTGTTGTATTTGTCGCTATGTATGGTTTTTCAACTGTTGCTGATTTTTCTAAAATTTGCGCGCCGTGGTTGTTTGTTATTTTTATAGCGGGCTCGTTTGCATTGTTTCCTGAGCTTTCTAATCATGTATTAGGGGTAACCACGCTAACAGGTTTTGACGACTTTATGGCAATAGGGGATTCATCAATCTGGACTGGTACCACCGCTGATGGCGAAAAAGGTATTGGCTTATTAGAGGTTATAGGTTTTGCATGGGCTGCAAACTCTATTACCCACTTTGGCTTAATTGATATGGCTATTTTTAGATTTGCCAAACGTAAAAGCTACGGTTTGTTTTCTGGCGTAGGTATGTTTTTTGGCCATTACTTAGCGTGGATCTCGGCCGGTATTATGGGCGCAGGTGTTGCGGTATTACTTAAAACCACTATTTCATCGCTTGACCCAGGTGACGTTGCTTACCACGCATTAGGCTGGACGGGTTTTGTAATTGTAATTATTGCAGGCTGGACAACAGCTAACGCCAACCTATACCGCGCAGGCCTTGCAGCACAGTCTATTTTTGTTGACCAATCACGTGAGCGTACAACCGCCATTGTGGGTGTTGTAACCGTTATTATTGCGTGTTTCCCGTTTGTATTTTCGCAAATGTTACCACTACTTACCTACGCAGGTTTATTAGTAGTGCCTGTGGGCGGTATTGTATTTGCTGAGCATGTTTTATTTCCTAAAATTGGTTTAACCCGTTACTGGGCTAAATATAAAAACATTACCCGTAGCGTACCGGCTATTGCCTCTTGGGCGCTGGCACTTGTGTTTGGCTTTGGGTTAAATGCAATTGATGTAATGTCATTTTACTACCTATTTATTCCTACTTGGATATTCACCATTGTGGTTTACACCCTACTGGCTAAAAAGTACGGCGCAGGTGAAGACTACAGCAAAGAAATTGCAGCAGAAGAGCAAGAGCAAAAAGACATAAAAGAGTACCAAGCAGGACTGGCTAAAGATGTTCAAGCGCCAGTTGTTGATAACTCATTGCTAACCAAAGTGTTAAATGGTGTGTCTACTGTTTCGTTACTTATTATTTTTGGCTTTGCCAGCCAAGTCATGTTTTTTAGTGACAGCATGAGCATTTACGCAGGAAATAAAACGCAGTTTGAAATTGCCTGTTTTATTTGCACCATTATTTATTTTGCAACCGCTTACTGGTCGCTATTGCGCCATAAAGCACTCAACACTGCATCTTAATTTAAATTTTTAATATTGTTTTAGTAAGGCCGCACCATGACGCAACACCAGCACACTGACGCTCTTGTTAAAGGGCTAAACCAACAAAGCTTGGCAGATATGCCAAGCCATGTAGATACACCAAACTACGACCGCAGCAAGCTAAAAGCGGGTATAGTACATATTGGTGTGGGCGGCTTTCACCGTGCTCACCAAGCGGTGTACATAAACGAGCTATTAAAAACGCCAGGTGCTGAACAGTGGGGTATTTGTGGTGTGGGCTTATTAGAGGGTAACCGTGGTCTGCGCGATATTTTAAAGCAGCAAGACTACCTTTACACGCTAACAGTAAGACACCCAAATGGGCAGATAGATAACAAAGTTATTGGCTCTATGATTGACTTTTTGTTTGCCCCAGAGGACAAACAAGCGGTTATTAATAAGCTTGCGCACAGCGATACGCATATTGTGTCGTTAACCATTACCGAAGGGGGTTATAACTTTAACCCCGTAACGGGTGAGTTTGATTACTCAAACCCAGACATTATTAACGACATTAATAATCCTAACGATCCAATCACGGCGTTTGGTTACATTACTGCTGCGTTAAAGCTACGTAAAGAGCAAGGCCTTGATGCGTTTACTGTACAGTCGTGCGATAACATTCAGCACAACGGTAATGTAACGCGCAAAATGCTACTTGCCTTTGCAGCTGAGCAAGATAAAGAACTAAGCGAGTGGATTGCTACTAACGTAACTTTCCCAAATGCAATGGTTGACCGTATTACGCCAGTGTCTAAAAAGAGCGATATTGACTACGTTGTTGATGCGTACGGTGTTAGCGATGAATGGCCAATTACGTGTGAGTCGTTTACTCAATGGGTGATTGAAGACTCATTTTGCTGCGGACGCCCAGATTGGGATAGCGTAGGCGCACAATTTGTAAGTGATGTAACGCCTTATGAAACCATGAAAATACGCTTATTAAATGCAGGCCACTCGGTACTGGGTTTATTAGGCTCTGTACATGGCTATAGCACAATTGACGAAACAGTATCTGATCCTTTATTTGCAAAGTACCTACGTGCGTTTATGGATAAAGAAGTAACGCCTAACCTAGCGCAACTAGAAGGCATTGATCTTGAAATCTACAAAGACACGCTAATCGAGCGTTTTGCTAATCCAAACATTAAAGACAGCTTATCGCGCATTTGTTCAGAAAGCGCAGCAAAGCTACCTAAGTTTTTAATTGCCACTATTAACGAAAACCTAGCGCAAGGCCGTGATGTATCACTTGCGACTCTTGTTATTGCTGCATGGTGTTTTTACAGCGATAAAGGGGTCGATGAGCAAGGCAATACACTTGAAATAATCGATGCAATGCAAAGCGAATTGCATGAAGCCGCGGCTAAAACAGCCAGCGATGACCTTGCATTCTTGTCGCTAACAAGTTTATTTGGTGATTTAAACACGCAAAGTGCTTTTACGTCTCACTACAAAAACAACATAGAAGCGTTATACGCACCGGCCAGTAAAATTAAAGCAATTATGAATAACGTGCTTGAGCCTAAAGGTAACTAATAATGAGCATTTTAATTGATTCTAAACAAGGTAAAGATGTAAGCGTAAGTTGCTTTGGTGAAGTACTATGGGATTGTTTTGAAAACGATAAACGCTTAGGCGGCGCGCCGCTTAACATGTGTGTGCGTATTAACTCACTGGGTATTAAAGCCGACATGATAAGCGCGGTAGGTAACGATGAACTTGGTACTGAGCTATTAGGCGAAATTAAAAGCAAAGGCGTTAGCTGCGAATATATTGGCGTTAATAACGACAAAAAAACCAGCACAGTGCAAGTTACCCTAGATAAAAGCGGCTCAGCCAGCTACGAAATAGTTGCCGATACAGCATGGGATAACATTGAGCTTACAGACTCACTTATTGAAAAAGTAAAAGCCAGTGATGTATTTGTATTTGGCAGCCTAATTGGCCGAAGCGAAGCCTCACTTGCTACATTAAACCAGTTAGTTGATGTAGCTAACTTTAAAGTGTTTGACGTAAATTTACGTGCGCCACACTACACGTTAGATACATTAGTAGATTTAATGAATAAAGCCGACTTCATCAAATTAAACGATGAGGAGCTTTACGAAATTGCCAAAGCAATGGGCTGTAAGTTCCATTCACTTGAGCAAAATTTAGCGTTTATTGCACAGCAAACAAACACCGAGTACTTATGTGTAACTAAGGGCAGCCACGGTGCACTACTAACCATTAAAGGCGAAAATTACTATAACTCAGGTTATTTAATTAGCGTTGTGGATACAGTAGGCGCGGGGGATTCGTTTTTAGGGTCGTTAATTTATCAGCTTTGTAGTAGTGATTGTGCACAACATGCTGTTGATTTTGCGTGTGCAGTAGGTGCTATGGTGGCAGAAAGTGCTGGTGCTACACCTACACTTACTCATGAACAAATTAACGAGTTTATGAGCCCAGCGTAACGTAAATTACACAGCTATACCCAATCATTGTGTGTGTAAGCGGTTTTACTTTTTATAGTAAAGCCGCTTTTTTTTGCTTTTATTTTTATTTAATGTTTACACAGTGAGCAAAGTGCCTAAAAAGTAACTCAAATCCGCCAAGGTATTAGCTAATCGTCTTATAGCGGTGGCATTATTACTTTGTTAATGTTCGTCGATTATTCATGGATTGAAAGGCGGGGCGTTAATTACACGCTCTATACTCCAAATACAAAAAGAGAAACGTGCTTTATGATCATCTTTTTTATCTGCATAACAATCTTAATACTGGGATATAAGTTTTATAGCCCGTTTGTTGAAAAACAAGCAGGTATGGATACAACGGTTGATACACCACAAAAACGCTTTAGCGAAGGTGTTGACTATGTAGCCATTCACCCTGTGCGTGCATTTTTAATTCAGTTTTTAAATATTGCGGGTGTAGGCCCTATATTTGGCCCAATTTTAGGTGCGCTTTACGGACCGGTAGCACTTGTGTGGATTGTGCTTGGTAACGTATTAGGCGGTGCAGTACACGACTTCTTCTCAGGTGTGATGAGCATTAAAGAAGATGGCAAAAGCTTACCAGAAATAGCAGGGCACTATTACAATGTTGTGTTTAAAGGCTTTATGCTGATATTTACAGCCATGCTACTGTTTTTTGTGGGCGTTGTATTTATTATGAGCCCAGCAGGCTTGTTAAGTAACTTAGATGTATTTGAAGGCACTTTTTTTGCTAATAATACTTTTTGGGTTTTGGCTATTTTAGCGTACTACTTTTTAGCAACGCTGCTCCCTATTGATAAAATTATTACTAAGTTTTACCCGCTATTTGGCTTATTAATGATTGTAATGACTACATTAATAGCCGGTGCGCTATTACTCGATGCGCCACATTTACCAGTTGCAGGCGACTTTTTAGCCTACTTTGAAGCCGACCACGCGCATGACTTTTTAGAGCCAAACCCCGATGGCTTACCAACCTGGCCATTACTGTTTATTACCATTACCTGTGGGGCTATTAGTGGTTTTCACTCTACCCAAGCGCCTATTATTGCCCGCTGTTTAACAAACGAAAAATACGTACGCCCAGTATATTACGGCGCAATGATGTGTGAAGGCATTGTAGGTTGTGTATGGGCACTTGCGGGTATTGCTGCATTCCCAGAAGGTTACGCTGGCTTAAAAGCATTGCTTGACCAAGGTGGCCCAGGTTTAGTGGTTAACCATGTAGCAAATAGTTACTTAGGCGTAATGGGTGGTATTATGGCCATTATTGCTGTTGCGGTGTTCCCTATTACCTCTGGCGATACGGCGTTCCGTTCACTGCGTTTAACCGTGGTTGATGCGTTTAATATTCCGCAAAGCTTACGTAATCGCTTATTACTGGCCGTGCCTATTTTAACGATTGCCTTTTTTATGACTAAATTAGATTTCTCTGTTATTTGGCGCTACTTTGCGTTTTCAAATATGTTGCTTTCAACCAGTGTACTATGGCTTGCCACTAAGTATTTATTTGATAGACGTGCATTCCACTGGATCACCAGCATACCTGCTGTAATTGCAACGGGCGTAACTCTTTCGTACATTATGACAGCTGCAATTGGCTTTAATTTATCGGCCGACCTAGGCAAACCTATTGGCGCAGCAGTCGTTATTATTGGTTTAATTGCTTTAGTTTTTGTTCACTCTAAGCATAAAGCAAATGCCGCAGCGTAAGCGCAGCATTTTATAAATCACAAAAAAACGAGCTATTTAATAGCTCGTTTTTTATGCGTAAAATAATTGATCAGTACGTTAATTAAGAGTGTAGCTACTTAATAAGCAGCCTAGTTACTAAGCTGGCTGTGTGGCAAGTTCAAAGTAGCTATTATCATCAAGTGTTTTGCTAATCATCATCGCGCCTTCAAGCAGACTTACGGTTTGAATTGCAGCGTGTTTAGGTTGCTGCTCACCATTGGCTAGGTGTGCCTCAGTAAGCCATTCTAAATTTTGGTTAAAAAAACGTTTAACTTCAAAGCGCACCTTTTCTGGCAAGCTGTCACTTTCAGCGCCAAGTAAGCCGCATAGGCACATTTTTTTATCAAAAAGTAAGGCGCTCCTAAACAGTTGCGTATAAACCTCAATAGGGTTTTTACCGTTAGCTTTGTGTTCACTTGGCGAGCCTAATGCATTTAAAAACGCATTAGTGTATTGATGAGCAAGCTCAGCGCCTAAATCAGCTTTAGTAGGAAAATGGTAATGAACACTGGCACTTTTAATACCTATTTCGCTTGCCAGTTCCCTAAAGCTAAAATTACTGTAGCCACCAAGGCGTACTTTGTTTTCTGCTGCTTTAAGTAACGCTTCTTTTTTACTCATTTTAATTATACCTTGCTTCTAATGCAGAAATTATCGACCAGTAGGTAGTCGTTTTCAAGTCATTTATTGTTAAATAAATGGCATCTAATCAGCTGCTCATCAATAAACATTCGAATAAATAGTAAGTTTAAAATTTGACATAAAATTACTTTAATTATATAAATTACCTATCGATAGGTAGGTTGTTGTGCTTTCGATATCCAACTAATTTAATAACAGGTGATTTATGAAAATTTATGACGTAGAAAACTTCCCAAATCCATTACGTGTTCGTATAGCATTAGCTGAAAAAAATGCGACGGAGTATGTTGAGTTTGTTCCAGTAGATTTACTTAATGGTGAGCATAGAACAGACGCTTTTTTAGCAAAAAATCCTTTGGCAGGAGTACCTGTGCTTGAGCTTGATGATGGTACATTTATATCTGAAAGCACAGCTATTACAGAATACATTGATACTGCTTTTGAGGGGCCATCATTAATGGGTGAAACTGCAAAAGAGCGTGCAGTGATTAATATGATGCAAAAGCGAGCTGAGTCAATGGTGCTTGACGCTGTGGCTACTTACTTTCATCATGCGACAGATGGTTTGGGACCCGAACTTGAAACGTACCAAAATGCAGACTGGGGTAAAAAGCAGGGTGAAAAGGCGCAACAAGGTTTAAGCTATTTTAATGATGTACTAGCACAATCAGCATTTGTTGGCGGTGAGCAGTTTAGTATTGCAGATATTACTTTATACGCAGGCCTTGTATTTGCTGGGTTTGCACAAATCGCTATTCCTAGTGATCTTACTCATTTAGTAACATGGCAAGAAAAAGTGGCACAACGAGAAAGTGTTGCTGTTTAAAACACACTTTAATAGGAGCTTTAAATGAAAATACTAGCCGATTTTAGTCAGCGTGTTGTGGTGCATAGCCAAACATTAGACTGGGTTGCTTCACCTATGCCTGGTGTAGATAGGCGAGCACTTGATAGAGTAGGCGAAGAAGTTGCGCGTGCAACTAGTATTGTACGTTATGCCCCAGGCAGCGAGTTCTCTCCTCATGTACATACCGGAGGTGAAGAGTTTGTGGTGCTTGAAGGGGTATTTCAAGACGAGCATGGCGATTTTCCACAAGGCTCCTATATTCGTAATCCGCCACAATCAAAGCATAAACCAGGCTCACAAAATGGCTGCATAATATTTGTAAAGCTTTGGCAATTTCAGCCACAAGATAGAACCCACGTACGCCTACAAACGCAATACATGGGCAGTGTGCAACACGCTACATTTAAAGGGCTTGCCATTACGCCGCTTTATAAAGATGACCTTGAAGAGGTGAGTCTATTGCACTTTGAAGCCGGTGCTAACATGCAATTTAGCGCAATGGGTGGTGCTGAGTTACTTGTGCTTGAAGGCGAGGTAAGTGAGCAATCAGACGTACTAGTAAAACACAGCTGGTTAAGGCTACCCATTAATACTGATCTTAATATAACCGCTGGTAAGCATGGTGCAAAAGTGTGGCTTAAGTTAGGCCATTTAACAGATGTAGATAAGCAAATTGAGCGTGTGCAAAACGCTTAGTAAATACCCTTATTTAGCAGTAATGTTTGATTTAGTTCAGTACTAATTAACTTAATACGGTGTAGTTTTATGGTTTAACTCAGTAAGTGATGGGTATTTTTGGAGTTTTTATTTTTTAAAGGGAATAATTTCACTTTATAGGCTTTAATTAACTCCAACTTTCGTTATTAAACCCACCCACACAGGCTGTAAATAACATAAGCGCACCCGATTAAGGAGAGCAGCATGGTACACACAACACATGGTTTATCTATTGGTATTGAACGCGCAGGCAGAGAATTCTTTTTAAAACTAAAAGCCGTGGGTACACTCACCCATGAAGATTATAAAGTTATTACCCCCATGATCGACTCTGCCCTTGGCGAGGTTAAACACCCTATTGCCAACGTGCTTATTGATGCCAGCGAGTTAGAAGGCTGGGAACTTCGCGCCGCATGGGATGATTTAAAGCTTGGCGTAAGGCACTCAAAAGAATTTAATAAAATTGCTATTTATGGCAATCAGGAATGGCAAGCCCGTATGGCCAAAATAGGCAACTGGTTTATATCAGGCGAGGTGCAATACTACGAAAACGCCACCGCCGCCATAGATTGGCTAGATGAATAGCTTGATTGAAAAGTTTAAGTTAAAGCACTCTTACAGGGTGCTTTTTTATATAAAGGGGTGTTATTAAGTAGTTGAATTTGCTTTATTTGAGTAGTTAATACTGCTATACACTAATTATTATTCAAACTACACATTATAAAAATAATGAAACACATACTTGTCCTTATTGTATTACTCATATTTTCTGCATCAACTCAGGCAAAAGATAACACGATATTTTCGCCCGTGAGCGATTTGTTTTTAGCTGTATCTAACTTTGATCATGAAAAAATGCGCGCGGCTGTTGATGATTCATTCCTGCTTTTAGAGCACGGTGAAGTATGGACCATTGATGATTTTATAAATGTTGTTAAACCCGCTGATTACCTACGAACAAATTATTTTAGTGTTATAAATTCGCGTGTAGAGGGAGACGTTGCGTTTATTAATTACTGGAATAAAGCCAATTTCAAAAACACCGAAAAGAGTGCAGATATTTATTGGTTAGAAAGCGTAGTTGTATCAAAAGTAGGCGGCAAGTGGCTGTTATCGCAAATGCATTCAACCCGTTTACCACAAGGTGAAAGCCCAAAGGGCGTTACTTTTATTAAGCAATAATTATTAATTAGTTTAAAGCTCCAGTATATGGGGCTTTAAGCGTTTAAATTACATCAGCGAGCACTGTATTTATTAAAGCTTATTAGCGGTGTAAATTAAATACCTTCAATCACTACCTGATGGCATATTACTGCTTAATCGGTTTCTTATTTGTTTATTTTATTAATGTCGGCACTCTTTAGGCGCAATGCCAAAGGTTTGTTTAAATACACGACTAAAGTGGCTTGCGCTATTAAATCCAACATCAAAGCACACTTGGCTAATAGCTTGGCCTTGCAGTAATTGATTGCGCGCTTTTTTAAGTCTTAATTGTTGCTGCCAAAGGGCTGGGGTAGTGCCAAATGCAAGTTTAAACTGCTGGTAAAACTTACTGCGGCTCATGCAGGCTATTTTGCACAAGGTATTTATGTCCAGCGTTTCGTTTAAGTGCTCTTCAATATAAAGCAGGGCATCGCTAATTTTTGTTTTAAGGCGTGGTTTATTGCTATTAGCGAGTAATAAATCGCGACTTTGTTGTTGTAATAACCGGGTGATCAATTCGTTTAACGACAAGTCAATTAAGTAATGTCGCTGTGCCCCTTGCTCACTAAATAAATGCACCATGCGCTCTAATAATTGCTGTGTTTGGCTATTATGTTGGCTGTGCACCAACTGCGGAACATATTCGAATAAGCCGTCATCGTGTGCAAAGCTTTGCTGCATGTTAAGCGCATTTGCCACAGCGTTTATTTTATCTTTGCTTATTTCAATTGCTAAGCACGTAGTTGGTGCGTGCATTGAGGCCTGTGGAAAGTCAATTAATACACCTTGCTCTGGCGCTAATACAAACGACTCGTGGGGTAAAAAGGCTTTATGGTATTGGCTGCTTTCTACGTGCATTACTTTTTTACCGCTGAGCATGGCACAAAACAGTAACTCGTTTGAATGCAGTGTCACCTTTTGTGCGCTTTGGTACGTGTCGTAAATACTCAACTCGCTGTTATCTGCTGCAAATGTCACTTTATTTTCTATTAAAACATCAAGTTGTTGGCGTTTTTTGTTTAACTGAGATGTGTGCATATCAATCCTTTAAGTTTTTATTAGTGTGGACTCACAGACAACTTTTGTGGACAGCTAATCAAGTTTTTAGGTGCTTGTTAGGCTAATGTCAAACAACACGGCCTAAATATAAAACATTTTGTTTTACATAAATGTTCGACCTTTAGCTAACAACAATAAAGAGAGCACACACATGATATATGCAAATCCAGGTAGCGATGGCGCACTTGTAAACTTTAAACAGCAATACGGAAACTACATTGGTGGGGAGTGGGTAAAGCCTGTAAACGGCCAATACTTTGATAATATAAGCCCGGTAAACGGTAAGGTATTTTGCCAAATACCTCGCTCAGATAAAGACGACATAAACCTAGCACTCGACAAAGCGCATGCCGTGCGAGAGCAGTGGGGAACAACATCAGTTACTGAGCGCAGTAATATACTGTTAAAAATAGCCGACCGAATTGAGCAAAACCTAGAATTACTAGCTGTTGCCGAAACATGGGATAACGGTAAAGCCATTCGCGAAACACTCGCAGCTGATATTCCGCTCGCGGCCGATCATTTTCGCTATTTTGCAGGGTGCTTGCGCTCGCAAGATGGCAGTATTGGCGAAATTGACGAAACCACGGTGGCGTATCATTTTCATGAGCCGTTAGGTGTGGTGGGGCAAATTATCCCTTGGAACTTCCCTATATTAATGGCTGCATGGAAACTTGCCCCAGCTCTTGCTGCAGGTAACTGTGTGGTACTTAAACCTGCTGAGCAAACACCGGCCTCTATTTTAATTTTAATGGAAATTATTGGTGACTTACTGCCTGCAGGCGTGCTCAATATTGTAAATGGTTTTGGTAAAGAAGCAGGCGAAGCACTGGCCACAAGCAAACGCATTGCTAAAATTGCATTTACAGGTTCTACACCTGTCGGCTCTCATATTTTAAAATGTGCTGCTGAAAATATTATCCCTTCAACGGTAGAGCTTGGCGGTAAATCGCCCAATATATTTTTTAATGATGTAATGGAAAAAGACGACGCGTTTTTATCAAAAGCTATAGAAGGCGCTGTACTTGCTTACTTTAATCAAGGTGAGGTGTGTACCTGTCCATCAAGGTTGTTTATTCAAGAAGATATATACGAGCAGTTTATTGAACGCATACTCGAGCGCACTCAACAAATTAAGCGCGGTAACCCACTGGACAGCGACACCATGGTGGGCGCTCAAGCTTCAAAAGCACAGTTTGATAAAATACTGAGTTACATAGACATAGGTAAAAAAGAAGGTGCAGAGGTACTCACCGGCGGAAATGTAGAGCAGCTAAATGACGATTTAAATGGTGGCTATTACATACAACCTACACTGCTTAAAGGTACAAACGACATGCGTGTGTTTCAAGAAGAAATTTTTGGCCCTGTTATTTCTATGTCGACCTTTAAAGATGAAGCCGAAGCACTTAAACTTGCCAACAGCTCAGAATTTGGCTTAGGCGCAGGGGTGTGGAGTAGAAACATGAACCGTGCTTATACCATGGGGCGTAAAATTGAAGCTGGCCGAGTGTGGACTAACTGTTACCACATGTACCCAGCACATGCTGCATTTGGTGGTTATAAAAAGTCAGGAATAGGGCGAGAAACACACAAACTAGCACTTGATCACTACCAACAAACTAAAAATTTATTAGTGAGCTACAGTGAAGATCCACTCGGTTTTTTTTAATAAAGCAACTAAAATTTAAACACAACAACCATTAAGTAATGAGGGCGCTGCATATTTGTAGCGCTTTTTTATTTCACAGTGCTCACAACACTACTTTAAGCGTGTTGTAATATATAAGTACAATACAAACCTTTAAAACCTAAGCGTTTTAAATGACTCATTACCCGCGCTAAAAAACGATTTTATGATATTAACTTTTTATAAAAGTTGCTCTAAAAATGTGCAGTGATTTATGCATTGTCGGATATTACTGATCTCCCCCATTTGGGTGCATTACAGCATTAATGGATATTTGTTTGTAGTTAACTAATTGTTTACAGGTGGTTATTTGCTAGCTAAGATAAAAGCATCGTAATATAGGGACATTTGTCGGTTTATAAAACGACAAATGTCGTAGACAAAGTTGTTAGGCATTAGTGTTGATATTCCATACTTTTGGCTCACATCAAAGTTTTACTTGAAAGATATAAATTAAAATCATAAGGAAAATGAATTGTTACAATTGCCCACTAGAACCAAAAAACTTCTTGAAAATGATACCGCTGCAAAAGCTTTCGTATATTCAAGTATTTCCAACTTAACACCTTGGATTAGTGATAATAAACCTATTTTTTTTCCTGAATATACTGATCATGGGTTTATCCACTTAAATGAAGTTTTATTAACAGCAGATAGTATTATCTCTGATGAAAGTTGGGCTTACCTTACACCGAGAGATGCAGCGGCAATGGTTATTTCTGTTCTGTTACATGATTGTGCAATGCATATTACAGTGGATGGATTCTATGCATTAATTCAAGATCAATTCCCTAAAGTGGTATCTCGCTATACTAATTCAGAAAATAGATGGAGCGAGGTATGGAATGACTATTTTGCTGAGGCGAAAAGATTTGATGCGAAAAAACTGTACTCTATTTTTGGTGATTCAGTTCCGGTGAAAAACATCCCAACCAATAAAATTGATTTATCTACAAGAGATAAATTACTTATAGGTGAATTTATTCGTAGACATCATGCAAGAATGGCACATGAAATAGCTTTTTATGGTGTGCCAGGCGTTGATGGCAATACAATTAAATTAGGTGAAGAACCACAGAGTAACTTTCTAGATTTATGCGGGTTTATCGCGAGAAGTCATCATCTAGGCTTACGTCAAGCGGTCGACATGATTGAAAAAAACACAAGGAGAGTGCATTTAGATACTCATGTCCCATTCATTATGCTTCTCCTAAGAATCTCTGATTATATTCAAATTCATGCTGAACGAGCACCCAACCAATTATTACATTTGAAAACCCTCATAAGCCCAACTTCTATTGGTGAATGGAAAAAGCACAATTCAATCATTGGTATACACCAAGAGCATGATGATCCTGAAGCTATCTATGTTGATGCTGAACCAACAGATGCCATTACATATGAAGAGTTGAAAAAGCTTTTTACAGGTATTCAATCCGAGCTTGATCTTTCATGGTCTGTTCTCGGAGAAGTTTATGGAAAGTCAGAACACCTTAAAAATTTTGCGATTAAAATAAGAAGAATTCGATCATCTTTAGATTCTTTCGATGAGTTTATAGTTAATAAAAAGCCTAAATATATTCCTAAGGTTCTTAGTTTTAAAACAGCTGATTCAGAAATGATGGAATTATTGATAGCGCCACTATATGGAGATAAACCTGAAATAGGGATAAGGGAATTAGTCCAAAACGCTATAGATGCCTGTTCAGAATTGAAAGATACTCAAATTAAAAATGGCCGTTTGATTAAGAGTAAGTCAAATTTCGATGTTTCTATAACTATTTATGATGAAGATGGTAATAGTAAAATAGTGATTGAAGATTATGGTATAGGAATGACTCTAGACGTAATTGAAAATTATTTTCTAAATATAGGTGCATCTTTTCGAAACAGTGATCGTTGGAAAAAAGATCACGAAACAGATGGACATTCTAATGTTTATAGAACAGGAAGGTTTGGTATAGGCTTATTGGCCGCATACCTCCTTGGCGAGGAGCTAAAGGTTGAAACAAGACATATTAGTCAGCCTGCTGACAAAGCCCTCCAATTCAATTGTAGAAAAGGCGGTAACAGCATTGTTGTATCCCACGTTGAATTTCATGTAGGAACTAGAATTACAATCAAAATAAATGATACGGTTAGAGATGAGTTAATAGAGGATGAAGAGTTATGGGATTGGTTCTCCCTTTCTACACCAAAAGTTATAAGAAAAGTAATTGAAGGTTCAGAAGAGATCCATTTGGAGCAAAATCGAGCAGTACCTAATTCGGGTTCAAATATTGATGATACTCCATGGAATAGAACTGTAGCGGAAGGGTATGACGACATTTTATGGACGTACGATAGAATTAAAGGACAAAGATCTAGAAGGAGAGGTAGCCACCTGATTTGTAATGGCATAATAATAACAGATGGCTTGTATTTACGAGATTTTGATATTTCAGATAATATGGGCTTTATTGATATAGACACCCCTTCAATAAATGTATTTGACCAGGGTGGTCGCCTACCCATTAATTTGGAACGTTCTGATTTGGTAGGCAACTCTTTGCCATTTCAAGAAGAAATATCAAAAGATTTATCTCACTATTTAGCAAAAAATATTATTTCATTTATTAAAAGTGTTGGACCAATTAGCTTAGGTAAAAGTTTAATAAGTGAATTAGCTAATATGTCAATAAATGGACTTAAAAAAACTACGAGTTATCATTCGTTTGATGTTTGTAAATTACTTATTATGGATAGTAAGTTGATACCGTTAGATTACGACCTCATTTCAAGTATGAAAGTTAATGATATTTATATTGATGCGGTAAACTTCGGAAAAAACAGAGGCTCATTTACCTCTTCTGAGTTTGTTGAAAAGTGTAATTCCTATATTTCTGTTCACGATATAACTGACTCTAAGGCAAGTCGTTCATCTTTTATAAGAACATTTTTTGAGCATCAAGAACACTACTGGACTTCAAAATCAAGTATTGCAGCATTGCCTATTTGTGGCAGAAGAATTTTAATTAAAAAGTCTGATATTGAAGAAGTTGTCGCTCCTGGTTATGTTCCAAAAACTTTTTGGAACAGATTAGATTGTGAATGGAGTAATGAAAAATGGGCTTTAATGGCTTTTGGTAGTACCCCAGAAATAGATTTAGATTTAGAAAAAATCACAAATGAATTAAATAAAACTAAATCGTTTGGGTTCATTTGTTGCTATTTAGATTGGAATGAATCAGATGAAAGTGATGAACCTTCAATATTTTCACAAGCTTGGCTCAATGAAAATGATCAACTACCGTTTGTGGAAAATGCCTAACAAGTCAATTCAAAGGACAAAAAGTAGCTGGCTTTTGCTCCTTCGTCGCTAATTGTAGCCAGCTATTTTCTTGCCTCTGATTGAGGCGTTATAAGCACAGGGAAACTCATGCGTAATACTCTCGTTATGTTGTATTTTTTAAGTTTCTCTAGTTTAGCTAGCGTTACTTCTACTGATATCGAATTAACTCCTGAAAAAGCATTTTGTTTAGGATTTACTTTAGATCGCCCAGGTGACGAATACGTTGGGTTAAATTACCCTAAAGTGATAAACCAAAAATGGGTTCCAGTATCAACGATGGTTGAATATAGTTTTAATCAAAATCCAATTTTCATAACGAGAACGGATTTTGATAAAACTAATAAGCAAGAGCAGATGGTAATTCTTGGTTTTCATGAAACTATGCATTCAGATGGTGATGCTGCAATATCAATTACCTATCAATGTCTTGATAAATGCGGAACTGATTATTTAAAAAAATATACAGTACCATCTATCGTCCAATATGTTCAAGCTAAGGTGCAACAGTGCTTATAACAAGCAATTCAACAAGGACAAAAAACAGTTGGTTTTGCTCCTTCGTAGCTAATTTTAACCAACTATTTTTTGCCTGTTAATTGGGCGTTATAAGTACAAGGAAATTAAGAGTATGTGGAAAGATTTAAGTAATATTCAAAAGTTTTTGTTCATTGCAGTTATGTGCTTAATCGTACCATTCGCTCCTGAGTTTATATTTTTGGCTG
>NZ_PNCT01000068.1:0-3879 GCF_005887365.1 Pseudoalteromonas sp. S3785
CCCGAGCAACAACGAGTTTATCGCCCCTAGGCAGAACCCGAAGGGCAGCGCATGTTTGGCATTTATGCTGCGTTATCGCCTATTTATGGGGAATAACCACACTTCATAGGCTCTGCCTTGCCTAAAAACCAAACATACTGCTGCAAACTCAATCATTTAAGATCAACACGCCCTACTCAAACAAACAGCGAGGTAATTCTCGCTGTTTATTTATATAAGGCCTATTTATGGCTAAAAATCCGCGCTAATAAGTCGGTATAAATGGCCTCAATTTTAAGTAAATCATCAACCGGAACATGCTCGTTTACCTGGTGAATGGTACTATTTTTAACTCCGCACTCAATAACTTGGGTATGCTGGTTTGCAAAAAATCGCCCATCAGACGTGCCACCGCTGGTACTTAACATGGGGTAATTTCCTGTTTGCGCATAAATGGTGTGCTCTAACTGCTGTAATAAACTCCACCCGTTTGTTGGTGCTGTATAATAGGGCTCACACGCTCGCTCCCATTCAACATCAAGGTGCTGAGCGTACTCACTCAGTGCCGCTGATATACACTGCTTTATTTTACTGCTTGTATAACCATGGCTATATCGCACATTAAAGGTAATTTCGCATTCACTAGGCACTAAATTATCAACAACATTATTTATATTAATACCAGTCACTTGCAAGGTGGTTTTAGAGCTTGGCTCATCTTCAGGCCATGTTAAATTGCTTAAACAATTTACAATATTACCCGCAATATGCGCTGCATTTATAGTGTTCTGCGGGTAGGCAACATGTCCAGCCTTGCCATGTACTTTTATACGAGAAGATATAGCGCCTCGGCGACCATTTTTAATTGTATCGCCTACGTGTGCAGAACTTGTCGGTTCACCAACAATACAGCCATCAAGTTGTATATTATTTTTTGCTAGGCGCGCGGCTATTACCTCTGAGCCAAATTCTGCCTCGCCTTCCTCATCGGAGGTAATAAGCCAGTAAAAACGCCCTTTTTTATTTTTTGTATCATTTAATAGTGCCTTAGTGGCACCTAACATAGCCGCCACGCCACCTTTCATATCAGCAGCGCCACGCCCATACACGGCATTATTAATAATATTGCCGGCAAAAGGCGGACTTAACCAGTTGCCCGACTCTGCAGGTACAACATCAATATGCCCAGAAAACGCAACATAAGGCCCTTCTTGCTCAAAATTAATGTAGGCAATTAAATTGGTAACGTCTTTACACATAAACTGCTCACAGTTAAAACCAAGCGCAGCTAACTCATTGCTAAGCCAATCTATGGCACCGCCTTGGTTAGGCGTTACAGATTCAAACCTAATAAGCGTTTGCGTATTTTTGACCACCGCGCTTAAAGGCTTACTTACACTGTTTTGCGATACTTTTGCAACAGACATAACAACACACTCAATAACCATAAGAGAGATTATTAAAGCGCGCCAATATGACCAAATAATGGCAAAGTTAATACAGTGCGATGACTGTTAAATACATGGCAGTGTCAATTAATTAAAATACTTTTTGCAGCAACTTTAATCTAAATCAATAAAAGGATTCACATGCTTCAAACATTTTTGAAACTTTGATCTAGAACAGGTTTTTAACGCTCGGAGGTTGTAATAATAGCGGCAATCAAAAAGTAGTTATTGGAGCACAACATGAAAACCCAAATCAGCATTGCATTACTTACCTCTTTACTTGCTATTACCCCTGCGGCACACGCTAACTTAAGCGTTAATGTTGGCGCTATTAATGTAAATCCAGATAACAGCAGCTCGGCCATTAACGAAGCGCCAACACTGGGCCTTAAAGGCGACTCTGACACGCAGCTAGGTATTACAATCGACTATGCATTTAACGATAAGTGGGTGGTAGAACTTATTGCCGCTACGCCGTTTTCGCACGATGTAAATGGCGCGGGTGGGCTAGCGGGCAATAAGATTGCCGACATAAAACAGCTTCCGCCATCATTGGTTGCGCAATACCACTTTTTAGATACCAGTTACGCGCTACGACCGTTTATTGGTGTAGGGTTAAATTACACCACCTTTTTTGACGAGCAGCCTTCACAAGCGCTAAAAGCAACCCTAGGTACTGATGATGTTGAAGTAAAACTCGATGATTCGTTTGGCTTTATTGCACAAGTAGGCGCTAACTATAAAATCGATCAACATTGGGGGCTACATGCTATGGTATCCATGATTGATATAGATACCGATGCCACTGTGTATGCAAACGGAGCAAAAGCCCTTACATCAACCGTTGAGCTTGACCCAGTCGTTGCTATGTTTGGTGTAAGGTACAACTTTTAGTTAAGTTTGCAGTGCCTATGTTCTATGTGTTTAAGGCCGAAAGGCCTTATTTTATGAAAATTATTTAGGCAGGTTATTCACCTTTTTTTGCTCAAGCATTTCTTTCCAATGCATAATTTCAGCAGGCAAAATAGGCGCCACGCCATCAAACTCGGCTACTTCAAGCATTTCTTCAATAGAAACTATGCCTTTTTTGTTTTTAAACACACCACGCACATACGCTATAGCGTGCAGGCCACGCGCAGAATGAAATTTTTGTTCAATGTAAAAATATTTATGATCCCACCCCACCAGCCTAGTACTGATGGTATAACGCTGCATAGGTTTAATATCGCGAATATAAGTGATGGCTGTCGCATTAACTATAGGAAACCAACGGCGCTTCATTACTTGTTTTAATAAGCCTATTCGCTCAATCATCCAGGTGCGCGACAAGTCCATCATCGCCAAATAACGCGAATTTGTTAGATGCAGGTTTATATCGCAATCTGTGGGTAGTGCTTTGTAATCAATATCTACCGTATCAAGTAACTGTTGGTAGTCACGGTTGCGCTTAATTTTAAAAAATAATAAAAGAAGTCTAATATATAAGTTCACGAGAAGGTCTTACCAGTATAAAGTTAACTCAGTGTAACATAACCACTTGTTAAGGCGAATGTTCCGTTTTACTCTCAAATTATAAATATAAAAAAGTCATAGTATGAAATATAAATTTGCGACACTTTTTACTATCAGTTTATTATGCATTAGCCCCTGCGCATTGGCCGATTTTACAATTAAAGGCTCAGGCACTGTGAGTTACCCCACAGGCATAGAAAAACCATTTAATTTTGGGTTTGCATGGCAGCAGCAACTGGGTAAATTTACAATAGGAAATAAAAGCTACGATATGTCGCAATTACCTAATTCATACTCGGTGGCAATCACGTTAGCTAAAGATGATAGCCAAGTGTGGGTACAAGAGTTTAATAATGGCTTTATTGAAACGTTTGAATGGCATATTGGTAAACATACTGTCAGTCTAAAAAAGCAACAATTTAAAGAGCCCGTAAAAGGCAATTACGTAATTGAGCTCAATGGCCGCAGTTACTTTTTTACTCGTAATAACGCAAGCATAGTTATTAATTTTGATGAAAATGGCATAGAAACAATCGCCATTGATGGAGTTACAAAAAACATGGGCACTAAAAACTAAGGCATGTTGACCTTTGCGGATTGAAATTTGTTCAACCTAGGGGCGATTAAATCGCGGCGCGAGGTTTATAACCTAGTGGGCTCGATAACTGCTCCTGCGTTATTCTAATGACTTACATCCATGTAAGAATAAGTAAAAACCAAGCAAAGCTTCCGCGTCCTGCTCACGCCCCTTACCAACATCCATGTAGGCAACAAAGAGTTGATCGCCCCTAGGCAGAACCCAAAGGGCAGCGCATGTTTGGTATTTATGCTGCGTTATCGCCTATTTATGGGGAATAACCACACTTCATAGGCTCTGCCTTGCCTAAAAACCAAACATACTGCTGCAAATTGAACCGCCCAAGGGCAACACGCGCTCAGT
>NZ_PNCT01000069.1:0-33040 GCF_005887365.1 Pseudoalteromonas sp. S3785
GCTGCCCTTGGGGTTCTGCCTAGCGGCGATAAACTCTTTGTTGCTCGGTTTTTACTTAGTCCACTAGGTTACAAACCTCGCGCCGCGATTTAATCGCCCCTAGATTGAACAAATTTCAATTCGCAAAGAACAACACGCCCTAGACTATATTTTAAGTAATGGTGAAATAACCACGTTATTTCAGCCTATTTTTGATATAGCTAATCAAGCAATTATAGGTTACGAAGCGCTAAGCCGTGGACCCAAAAACAGCCCTTTAGAAATGCCTAATCGATTATTTTCAGCAGCCAGCGAGCACGCTTTAATTTCAGAACTTGAGCTACTGTGTCGCTCAAAAGCAATTGAAAATTTTGTAAAGCTTAACTTAAGCGGTAAGTTATTTTTAAATGTAAGTCCTAAAACGTTGCTCGACCCTTGCCACCCAAAGGGTGAAACTCTTCACTTAACAGAGCAATTTGGCTTAGCAGCAAATCGCGTAGTAATTGAGGTAACAGAGCAAGAAAAGGTCGACGATGGCTTTTTATTATTAAAAACAATTGCACATTACCGGGAGCTGGGTTTTACCATTGCCATTGATGACTTAGGTGCTGGTTACTCGGGGTTAAAGCAATGGTCTGAACTCTGCCCCGACTTTGTAAAAATAGACCGTTACTTTATTGATCATTGTGATGAAAGCGAAGTTAAAAAAGAATTTTTGAAATCAATTACGGTACTTGCAAAAGCAACAAACACCGCAGTCATAGCCGAAGGCATAGAAAGAGTGGAAGAGCTTGCCTATGTTAAAAGCTTAGGAATAGCAAATGTACAAGGGTTTTTACTGGAAAAACCAAACACAACCCCCAGCCTTGATTACAGCTCAGCGCAATTACAAGCATTAAACTTTAAGCAGTCAAATAATACATTTGATCAATCAATGGCGATTGGTTGGCTTGCTATTACACAAAAAGCAATAGGCAGCGAAACCCTTTGCAAAGATGCCCATACGCTATTTGAAAAAGACAAGTCTGTGATGAGCCTAGCGGTGTTAAATAAAACTGGCCAGCCTGTTGGATTACTCCATAAAGATCAGCTTACAGAAGTGTTTGCCGCGCCTTATGGCCATGCTCTTTACGACAAGTGCCCCGTCACCGATTTTATGGATAAACAGCCTTTAGTGGTGGATGAAAATCAGCTTCTCGACGCCGTGAGCCAGCAAATTACAGAGCAAGACTTTGATATTTGTCGCCACATTGTGATCACGCGTGATGGACGTTACCTTGGGCTTGCCCCCTTACGTGATATTTTAAAACACATAACAGAAGAAAAAATTCGTCATGCCCAGCATGCTAATCCTTTAACCATGCTCCCTGGCAATGTGGCGATTAATGAGGCAATAGAGCAACGGCTACGCTCTCAAAGTGCGTTTTCGCTGGCTTATATAGATCTTAATCATTTTAAGCAATTTAATGATTTATACGGCTATGCCAGTGGAGATAGTGTGATCAAGTTATTGGCAGATGTAATTGTGCAAGCCTGCGAAAACAGTGCTGACTTTGTAGGACATATAGGTGGTGATGACTTTATGGTGGTGTTTGCTCAATCAGATGCTGTGCATATTTGTAATACCATAATTGAGCAATTTGAGCTGCAATCACGCACTTTTTTTACGCCTGAGCACATTAAGAGCAAAGGTTACTGGGCTACAAATCGTGAGGAAGAAAAGCAATTTGTACCTTTACTAACGTTATCAATTGGCCTTGTGGAGCCCGACTTACAGGAATGTAAAAACAGCCATCAAGTTGCAGCGTTGGCAACAGATGCTAAAAAAGAGGCTAAGCGGTATCGCCATAGTTATTTGTTTATATGCAAGCGCAGAAAACCTGCGCCAGCCCTAGTGCGCCTAGCACCAGAAAATAAACAGGTAGTATAAAAATAGGTAATTATTATGTTGCCATTAAAAATTGTCGTTGGTGGGTTAGCTTTATTTGCAATTAGCTTTTTTACGCATGGGGTTGAAGTTGTTAATGTTGCTCAAAAGCAAAGTGTGCAAAATGCACGCGAAGAATACCTAAGTGATCTATTAACACGCGCGCTAGAGCGGGCCAATTATCCTGTAGATATAAAAATGCAGCCAGTGAGCTTGCAGCAACAACGTGATTTAATTGAGTTAGATAAAACAGGGTTAGATATTTATTGGAGCATGAGTAGCCCCGAGCGAGAGACACGGGCAATAGCGGTTAAAATACCCTTATTTAAAGGGTTTATAGGTAAGCGCGTTTTGCTAACCAGTAAAAAAAATGTTGGAAAATTTAAAGGTATTACTACTTTAGCGCAGTTAATGGAGCTTTCTTCAGTGCAAGGGCATGATTGGCCAGATACAAAAATAATGGCCTATAACGGCTTACCTGTAAGGCCGCTGAGTAACTATCAAGCTATGTTTACGCTTACCAGCCGGGGACGAATCGATTATTTTCCACGATCATTTATCGAAGTTAATTCTGAATCGGTTGCTAATGCACAAAGTAATTTAGTTATTGTGCCTAATTTATTTATTAGTTACCCCACGGGTATTTATTACTTTGTTGTTAGTAGTAAACCTGCTTTAGCTCAGGCTATAGAGCGGGGGCTAAAAAAAAATGCAAAACAGTGGTGAGTTTGATGCGTTATTTGATGAGTATTTTGCAAAAGATATAAACTCACTCCCTTTTACAAAAGGCTACGTCACAGAATTAAAGCTTGATAACCCGTACTTTTAAAACAAAAAAGGAGCCACAGGCTCCTTTTATTATACAGTTAACTACACTTTATTAGCGAAGTAACGACTCAGATAATACCGGGCGAATTTCGCGGATAATTGCTTGAGTAAGCTTAGGGGCACCACAAATAATGTTGCCGCTATGGTTGTAGTTAATACCACCTGCAAAATCAACAACCATGCCGCCAGCTTCTTTTACAAGTAATTCGCCAGCTGCTGTATCCCAAGGTTTTAAACCAATTTCAAAAAAGCCATCAACACGGCCCGCGGCTACATATGCCATATCAAGGGCAGCAGAGCCTGCACGGCGAATGTCTGCAGTGTGTACAAATAAAGCTTTAAATGCATCTGAGTATGCATCTAAGTGATGCTTTTGTTTAAACGGAAAGCCTGTTGCTAAAATTGAACCAGCTAACTCTACGGTTTTAGTCACACGTAAACGTTTGCTGTTTAGTTGTGCGCCTTGGCCACGAGATGCAGTGAAAAGTTCGCCACGAATTGGATCGTAAATTACAGCTTGGTCTAAACGACCTTTTACTTTAAGTGCGATAGAAACCGCGAAATGAGGGATACCCTTGATGAAGTTAGTTGTGCCATCAAGTGGGTCAACAATCCATTGGTAATCTGCATCTTTGCCTTTGTGCTCACCTAGCTCCTCACCAACAATGCAGTGGTCTGGGTAAGATTTTAAAATTGTATCACGAATTACGGCTTCGGCTTCTTTATCTATGTTGGTCACTAAATCGTTAGTGCCTTTTTGTTGAATTTCAACTTTTGATAAATCTTCACTTGCGCGAAGTAAAATTTTGCCTGCGTTGCGCGCAGCGCGAACCGCAATGTTTAACATTGGATGCATGGTATTACCTTTGGGTTGTAAAAGAACGTTTATATATTTAAGCCGGCGTATTTTAGCGACTTTTGCCATAAAGTAAACAATAAACCCCAAATACTTTTGTGTGTTTTTTGTACTACCTTGAAACACCTATATATTTATTCATTTAAAATTTTATAAATAACTTGAGCTTTGGGTAATAAACCTATCTCCAGCTGCTATTTTTAGTGCTAACAGTGCTGATTTTACTTGCAATAGGCCTGCTCTTGATACGTGAATATGCCTTGTTTTCATTGTAAATATCTGGCCAAAGAAAATAAATTCAAACATCACAATAGTTCATTATATTAGTAAATATCTTAGTCGGGGGGCGGGTAAAAAAATAAAAAAGTGCTTTACCTAAAGTTAGCTTGAGGTTTTATCTTGTTTTTAAGCAATCAACTAAGGTAAATAATAATGAAATTAGAACACGTACATTTAGTAGTAAACGATATAGACGCAATGCTTACATTTTACCGAGCAGCGTTTCCATATTGGTCAATTAGAAGTGAAGGTAACAACACGTGGTATGGCAAACCCAAGCGCTGGGTACATTTTGGTGACGATAATCACTACATGGCTATAAGCGACAACGGCGAGCATAAAAACAGAGATTTGACAGGGCATCAAGTCGGGCTAGCGCATTTTGCCTACGTTACAAATAACTTAGACGCTGTTATACAACGCTTAAAAAACGCCGGATTTAGCGCTGATAAAATGGGGGCAGAAAACCCATTTAGAAAAAACGTATACTACTTAGACCCAGCAGGGTTTGAGGTTGAGTTTGTGCAGTATATGAGTGACATTCCAAGCGAGCGAAATAACGACTTATAAAAAGAGTATTAAAGAGAGGACAGAAAAGCGCTCAATAGGGCTTTTCTATCCCCTACACTTTATGTGCACTATTTATTG
Source organism: Pseudoalteromonas sp. S3785 (assembly GCF_005887365.1). NCBI lineage: Bacteria > Pseudomonadati > Pseudomonadota > Gammaproteobacteria > Alteromonadales > Pseudoalteromonadaceae > Pseudoalteromonas > Pseudoalteromonas sp. S3785. Next base: position 4,518 of record NZ_PNCT01000069.1, read on the forward strand.
TTCACGCCAAGCTGCGCTTTTAAGTCATTAGCAAAGCTTATAAACTTTTCTTTTATAGTACGCTTTACTTTAACCTCTACAGAGCCTAATACAGTCCTTCCTTCAATCTGAATTGTGGGGCCTTGGCGCTTATTCAGCGAGGCCGTTTTATTTTCAAAGCTGCCCATTATACAAAACATTTTTGAAACCACATTAACGTGCTCTGGTACGTATATTTCTTCACTTCCAAAATAACAGCTGACGTGAATAGTGACGTGTTGGTGAGTGAATATGGCATCGGTAAAGTCGAGCACAATTGACCCCATATAATTTTGAATATAAATATCTTTAGGCACAACCCATTGGCCGCTACGTTCGCTTGAGCCCAAAATGCTTTTTAACGTTAGGTTTTCATTTTCGCCTTGTTGTGCACTGTAGTTAGGCGCCAACTGAGTTTGTTTTTGAGCAGTATACTGTGTATCGGCATGTAGAGTTAAATCCTCAACTAAGCCAAGTAGAGCCGTGTTGTCGGTTGTATCCATAGCGCTGTCTAGGCGCCTTTCGAAGGCTTCTGCAGATATCTCACCATGGCTGTAATTATAAATAAGTTGATCTATCACTTGCTCACGAACTTGCTCTATTGGGCGGTCTTCAATTTTTACAGACATGGGATTAATCCTTTTATATTTGCGTTATCGTTTTATTAGCAAGCCATATATCAATATTAAAGTTATTAAATATCAATTGCTTACCATTTATTTGAGTTCCGTTTTTTTACTATATTAACGATAGATTAACCAAAACAGCAATATAATCGTTATTTTCACCACTTAAGAAAGTTTTACCTAATAGCCTGTAAATGTTTACTCAGCTGTATTTCTATTTATAGCTCATAAAACGCCTAAGCACATGAATTTAATAAATAAATAAAGTTGGCCTAAAGCTCGCATATATAAAAGTGTCTTTAATCAAAAGGAGAAAGATTATGAAAACATTTAACAAATCTATGATTGCGGCTTTAGTTTTAGGTACTACAGCTATGGGTGCTCAAGCGGGCACTTGGGAAAATGAAAGTAAAGATGCTTGGATTGATGGTAAGGCAGAAACAGTGCTTCTTATGAACACTAATCTAAACAACTTTGACATTAACACTGATGTAAAAAATGGCAAGGTAGTACTTACAGGTAAAGTAAACAGCGACCTTGATAAAGAGCTAGCTGAAGAGCTTGTAATTAGCCTAGATGGCGTATCTGATGTAGAAAACAACCTAACTGTTGTGAAAAACATGGATATGGACGACAAAGATCGTAACACTATGGATGATGACGATAACGACTTAACTGACGCTAAAATCACCACAGTAATTACAACACGTTTCTTATTTGACTCAGAGGTTGACGGTACAGATATCGACGTTGATACCGATAACGGTATAGTTAAGCTTAAAGGTTCAGTTGAATCTGAAGCTGAAAAGCAGCTAGCAGTAAAAATTGCTAAAAATGCTGAAGACGTTCGTGACGTAGTAGATGAACTAACTATCGTTGCTGAATAATACACTATACTAAAAAGCCCAGCTTAGCTGGGCTTTTTGCTTGTCATTTTTAAAGGAGCTACATTATGGATATCATTCGTATAATATTGTCGATTTTATTACCGCCACTGGGTGTATTTTTACAAGTTGGTTTAGGTATGCACTTTTGGCTAAATATTTTACTAACTTTACTGGGTTACTTCCCTGGTTTAATTCACGCTATTTACATTATCGCTAAAAAATAATGTGTGGTGTGTTCAATGTGAGCCGGCCACTTTTTTATAATTATTAAAATTGTAAAAAAGCGGCTTGCATACTTCTGCGTTTATTTTCCCACTATTTCCTGCCTATTCGTATGCAAAAAGATTACTATTTAAGCAGTCAGCTTACTGATTGTTAAAATAAAGGTTTTTGCTAGTGACAAGCCTTAAAAAACTTTTTATACTGCAACCCGCTTTAGTCGCTCAGTGGCTAAACGCTTCAAAAATTAACTACCGCGTAGTTATACAAAGTTGGCCCCTTAGCTCAGTTGGTTAGAGCACACGACTCATAATCGTTAGGTCCCCAGTTCGAGTCTGGGAGGGGCCACCACTTTTAAAGTCACCCTTTAAATATCCTATAGTAATAACATTTCATTCAATGGTTTATAGCTACTTAACCAATATCTTTTAAGATAACTAATCATTTAGCATTTTAGGCAACAAGCTAGAACTGTAACTATAGATTTGCCCCTCTATTTTATATTCTGCAATCAAGAAGATAGTTATCTTGCTAGCGACAGCTGTTATTACAAGTCCTGCGGCTTTTGCAAAGTCACCTAGCTTAACTGCTCGTTATAGCTTTTAAGTATTAATAAATGAAAAAGCGCACTAAACAGTGCGCTTTTTTATGCAATTTACTTTTTATAAGTAGCTTCTAATTTACTTGGTACTTACTATTAGTACGAATGTAAATAGTGGCTGTTTTGTCGCTAGTGTTCTCGATCGTGTGGGTGAAGTTACCGGTTGACTCTACATAGCTGCCTGCGCTTAGGTTTTGCGCTTTATCTTGCTCGCTTGAGTTGTACTCAACGGCGCCGGCTATAACAACAGCACGAAATTAGCTTGCATCTGTTTTTATTTCACCTTTAAAGCCGGCAGGAAGTTTAATCATTGAGCCGTTCATTTCAGCTGTACTTCCCCAAAGGTAGGTTGTTTGCACGCCTTGGGCGTTAATGTCGTTTATATCGCTGCTGTTTAACCATACCATGTTGTCTGCATGTAGGTTTAGCGGGCGCTCGCCATTGTCAAACTGAGCATTAGTTGGTTTAACTAAGTACGGCCCAGAATCGATTTCTAAGTAAATTAAGTTTGTTTTACCATTGGCTGCTGTGGTGTGGTTTTCACCTGCAGGTTGTGTCCAAAATGAACCCGCTGGCATCCACATTTTTTCAGCTGTTGCGTCGTCATTATGCATTTGTCCTTCAATAACGATACCGCGGTAGGTAATGTTGTGAATGTGTGGCGGAGATTCAAAGCCTTTTTTAAAGCGTACTAACATGCCTGTAGCAGTATTGGTTGTGCGATTTCCCCATAAATCTGCAGCGCCTGGGCTTTATCTCCACGCAGTGGGTTTAAGTAACCCCAGTCAATATTGCTAGCGGCAACTACTTTTGATGCGCTTTGCTGTGCTAAAGCTGGCGTTGATATGAGTGTTGCTACCAGTGCAAGAGTAGATGCGTTTAGTAAAAATTTCATTTAAAAGCTCCGCTAAGTTGGTATAGCGCTATAGTACGGCTTAAAATTCAGTCAATAAATGGGCATAAGTTAAATACACTTTCGTAAAAACGTGGATAATAACGTTATAGTTATGCAAGCTGTGAACGTAACAAGAGGGCGTGATGAAAATAGCCGATCTACAGGTATTATTGAAAGTGGCTGAGCTGCAATCCATTACTGCTGCTGCAAAACAATTGGACATGAGCTCATCTGCTGCTAGCGTTTCTTTAAAGCGGATAGAGCAGTCGCTTGGTACACAATTATTTGTGCGCACAACAAGGCAAATACGCCTTACACCTGAAGGGGAGCGCTATTTACCTCTTTGCCAACAGGCGCTTGATTTGTTGCAGCAAGGGCAAGTACTTATTCATGAAGAGCAGCAATCAATTAGTGGTGAAGTACGAATCGCCGTGTCATCCGAAATGGGGCGCAACCTTATGCGGGTGTTGCTTAATAACGTGATGGATAAACACAGCGAAGTGACGCTGCGCTTACAAGCAAGTGACAGCCGCGCAGACTTTTACCGCGATGGTGTTGATGTTGCGCTGCGCGCCTTGACCAAAGAGGCTGCACAGGATTTAAATTTATATGGGTTTAAAATTTGTAACATTGCACATGTGCTGTGTGCCTCGCCTGAATATATTAAAAAGCATGGTGAGCCTTCATCCCCAGAGGATTTAGTGAATCACAATGCGCTGTTATATAAGCTTTATGAGGTAGTGCATGATGGGTGGGAGTTTTATAACGATAACCAAAAATATAAGGTTAAAATGAACAGCGACCGCGCTGTTAACGATGGCGATATAGTCAGACGTTGGTGTATTGATGGCACCGAGATTGCTAAAAAGTCGGCCATTGATGTTGCTCAAGATTTATTAAGCGGAAGGCTTCAAAGGTTAATGGCCGATTACACAGTGCCGCTCACCGAAATGTGGTTAGTACTTCCTAGTAGGCAGCTTATTACCCCTGCTGTTAGGTTAATTCGCGATGAATTAAAACTCACAATAAATGAATTAAGAGCTCAGCTAATAGCTAAAGGCACTATTGATGCGCAAGAGTGGCCAGAATCGCCATAAATTTTAATACGCTTTCATGTGGTTGAAAAAATTAAACTATAGACTTTCTTTTGAATTCTATTTCTCTAATTATTGGGCTTATTGCTTAGCTGATCCTATATTTATTAAGAGCGAATGTTAGTTCAACCTCTTGTACATTTATAGGAATAGTATGTTACTTAAACAAAAAGTCTATATTAGCCTCATTTTAGCCATTGTTGTGCCTTTAGCTGCTTCTACATTTTTATTTTCAAATAGTATCCAAAGTCATATAGGCGATAAACTCGCAAAAGTAGACTTACCTACAGCACTTAGCGAAGTGAAAAGTAAAATTGAGTTAGAGCTTTCTACTCCCATTATTGTTGCTAAAGAAATAGCGCAAAATTCATTTGTTAAACAGTGGATAGCTAACGGTGAATCCGAGCAATCACAAGCTGACTATATAAATTATTTAGCGAGTATTAAAAAGAATAACAAAGCTGTTATTGCTTATATAATTTCTAAAAACACTAACAACTATTACACAGATGCTGGCATATCTAGAAAGATAGATAGAAATGAAGATGTATGGTTTGATCAGTTTTTATCCTCTAACAGACCCTTTGAAATAGCACTGGACATAGATAAAACCACAAATAGCATGGTGGTTTTTATTAACTATGCGCTACAAATTAATGGCGAGCGTACCGCCATTACAGGCGTAGGACGCTCGCTTGATTCTATGATCAACTTAATTAATGAATACCGTATTGGCGAGGCCGGTGTAGTGTATTTGGTTTCTAATAAAGGTGAGGTAATGCTTCACAGTGACAGAAGCAAAATGGGCCAAAAAATTAATATTAACAGTATTAAAAATGGCGCCATTATTAGTAAAACAATGGCCGGTGAAGATTATGTTGTGTCGAGTACACCTATTGAATCATTAGGTTGGCACTTAGTAGCAGAAGTACCCGAGCAGCAGTTATACGGGCCAATAAACAGTGCCATTAATAGCAATTTATTATTTGGTGTGATCATTGCCATTATTGGCTTTGCCCTAGCCAGAGTTTTAGTGTCGCAAATATTTAAACCCATTGAAAATATAACCGCTGCTGTGAGCGCGTTAACTAAAAAAGACGGCGATTTAACTGTAAGGCTGCCCACTAACGATAACAACGAAATATCAGAACTTGCCGCTAACTTTAATTTATTTTTAGAGCAGTTGCATGGCATGTTTAAGCAGGTTTCGGACTCAGCAACCCACGTAAAAAGCATTTCAGAGGATGTGTTAGTGCAGGTACAAGGGGCCGCCAATTTGGCCGAGGTGCAATCATCTAGTACGCAAACTGTGGCGGCAGCCGTTAACGAGATGGAAGTCACCGTACAAGATATTTCAAATAGTGCCAGTAATGCCTCTGACATTGCTTCTTCAACAGAGGAAGCGACCCACAAAGGGGTTGAGTTTGTAAATAGTACGATAAAGCAAATGGAGCTGTTAGAAAACGCCATGGCTACCTCGGTTGCCTCGGTAACTGAGCTTTCAGGGGAAATAAAATCAATTACACAGGTGCTTGATGTTATTAAAGCAATATCGGAGCAAACTAACTTACTGGCGCTCAATGCTGCCATAGAAGCTGCACGGGCAGGTGAACACGGCCGTGGTTTTGCGGTTGTAGCCGATGAAGTAAGAACCCTTGCTATGCGTACTGCAGAGTCGACCGAGCAAATTAATGAAATGATAGACACGTTAAACTCTAAGGCGTCTAGCACGGTGTCGGATATAGAGCTGGGGAGTAAGAATACCTTAGAAAATGCTGAGCGCTTAAAAGTAACCGGCAGTACCTTAACGGGTATTTCTCAAGAAATTGTTACGCTAAGTGAGCTAAATAGCTCGGTGGCTACAGCCACCCGCGAGCAAACATTGGCGACCTCAGAAATTAGCCAAAATGTAGTAATGATTTCTGACTCTGCGCAGCAAACAAAGCAAAATATGAAAACCTCAGAGGAGTTATGCAGCGGGCTAAATGAAGAGTCAAATATATTAAAAGAATTACTAGGTAAGTTTACGCTATAGCAAGGTAATAGGTTTCAGTGAAAAGCGCGCTGTAATTTGGTAACAGCGCGTTTTATAACGCTTAGTTCTTTCGGTAAATCTCGTGTTGAATGTCGTAAATATTAACGCTTAAACTATCAGAGTCTCGGCAGTAGGTTTTTAGACATTCAAGCAAGCTCTCACTCAATATTTGTTTTTGTTCAATCGAGCGCCCAGCCATGATATGCGCCGCAATATGAATAAACCCTTCTTTGCCTTCACCTAGCTGATATTGCTGATAAGCAATTGCGCGGGTTTTAATGGTTTCTAGGTCAAACAAACCACTTTGAAAAGTCGCGTTGTGTACTTTTTCAACAAGCACTTGCGGTAATACAGGAAGATCTTCAGAGTGTTCAATAATAATGTGCGGCATTTACGCGTTTCCTATTATGAGTTACTACGTGGGCGTGCGCGTCATTGTACCAAAGCCTGAACTGCGCGCTAACCCCTGAATAGTCTAAATTTAGTTGTATTAATTTTTGATGGTAGTATAAAAACAGTCACGTGAACCTTCGCTTATAAGCAAAATTAAGGATTAATATGAAATTACCATACCGCTTTAAACGTTTAGCTGTGCTCTTAGGTGCAGTGGTTACTTTAAGTGCCTGCTCAGATGACGTTGCGTCGGTGAGTTTAGGGCTGTTTACTACTAAAGATGTAGTGGTAAATTCGCAGCAAGATCCGCTAGTAAAAGGGGTTACGTGCCATATTAGCCATATAGAGGCCGATTTAGATTTTTCAGATCCCTCTGATATGTCTATTGCGTGTCGTCAAACGGGGCCAATTACAGCCGATATGTTACAAGCAATAGATCGCAGTAAGTCGGGCGAAGTGGTGTTTAAGTCATCAAAAAGTATTTTATTTAAATCGCTAAAAGTACGCCGTATTTACGATGCACAAAATCGTACATTACTGTACTTATCGTACTCGACTAAAGAATCGAGTGGCAGCCATCACCATGCACTTTCAACTGTGCCTTTATATAATACACAGGCCTGGAACTGGGCACTTGAACAAAAATAAGAGCACATTATGTTAGCGTTATTTAAATCAAAGCCGTTGCTAGAACAAGCTGAGCAGCAATGGCTGATTGATACCTTTATTTGGGCGGTAGAGCACTTTGATGCCGATTTTTTTACCAAGCATACGCAAATAATATTACCAACCGTTGAGCACTTTCCTGATTCGGTATCGAGCATTGAGGAAATGGCTACTAAGGTTTTTGTGCGAGTACGCGATTACGCAGGTATGAATGCGTGGCCAATACAGTTGGTTGCACCACAGCAGTTACAACCACAAGTATTCCCACACTTTGAATTTGCTGAGCATATAAGGGGAGAGCAAAGCCAGCTTATAGTACCCCCAAGCCATACGATTAATATCTCGTTTAACCCTAATCAAATTAATCAGCCGCAAGATTTAGTGGCCAGCTTTGCTGGCACGCTGGCGACTGTATTAATACATCATGTTGGGGTGTTACCGCCAGGCGGTAAAGACTACTTACCACAAGCGGCAGATGCGCTGGCTTGTTTTTTAGGGTTTGGGGTAATGATGAGCAACACTGTGTATCAATTTAAAGGCGGGTGTGGCTCGTGCTATAACCCGTATGCTAATCGTGAGGCTAAGTTAAGCGAAACCCATACCGTATTTATGCACGCGCTAATTAGTTATTTTAAAAACGACAGTGTCTCTAAAAAACATTTAAAGCCACATTTGCGCAGCCAATTTAAAAAAGCCCAAAAAGAGATCAAAGCATTAGTTGAAAACTCTGCTAATCCACTATTGCTTGCCTATGCACCCACTTAAACCGGATACTTGTGAACTACTTAGACGAATTTTTACTAATTGCCATTGCCCATTTTTTTGCTGTAGCCAGCCCAGGCCCCGATTTTGCTGTGGTGCTCAAACAAAGTATACAGCAGGGCAGGCGTAACGCCCTATGGACAAGCGCTGGCGTAGGCGCGGCTATTTTATTACACGTAGGATACTGCGTATTAGGGGTTGCGCTAATTTTAACGCAATCGCCTACTTTATTTATGGCACTAAAGTACGTTGCGGGCGCGTATTTAGCTTATTTAGGCGTACAAGCATTAAGGGCTGCCAAACCACCGGTAAATAAAACAGATAACATTGAAAGCAAAACAGCCCCACAAGAAAGCGTATGGCATGCATTTAGGCGCGGCTTTTTAACCAATGCACTTAATCCTAAAGCAACCCTCTTTTTTATGTCGTTATTTACCTTAGTTATTAGTGTAACTACACCTACCAGCGTGCAAGTTGTGTATGGGGTTTATATGGCTTTAGCTACTTGGGTGTGGTTTTCTATGCTTTCTTTAGTGTTGTCAAAGCCCAGTGTAAGGGCGTTTTTTCAAAAAAGTGGCTATTGGTTTGACCGAGGGATAGGTGTTATTTTAATTGCTTTAGCTATTCGTGTTGTCATTTAACTCTAGGGGGAAGTCATGCCTATTTATAATTTTTCGTTTGGATCGAATATGTCTTCTAACCGCTTGCTTGCGCGTTTACCAAAAGCAAAGCGAGTTGGCACGGCTGTATTAAAAGGCTACGAGCTTACGTTTAATATGCTATTTAAAGATGGCTCGGGTAAGTGCAGTATTCAAAAAAGTGATGATAAAAACGCCCTGGTATACGGCGTGGTGTATGAGCTTGATGAAGCTGAAAAAGCAATTTTAGACACCATAGAGGGCCCAGGCTACGATTGTGTTGCTGTTAACCCCACTCTGTTAGATGGTGAGCAAATAGAGGCGCATTGTTATATAGCCAATACGCACGATAACGATGTACTGCCATACGACTGGTATATTCAGCACGTTCATCGCGGTGCGCTTGAGGCGGGCGTTCCAAAAGAATACAGTGATGCAATACTTAATCGGCCGCATAAGCCCGATACAAATAAAGCGCGTGCTGAAATAGAATTTGCAGTACACCAAAAATAATAAGGATAATCATGAAACTCACCAAATTAGCCAGTTTAGCTTTGCTTGCCAGTGCCACTTTTAATAGTTGGGCACAAATTAATACCACGCACTTAGAAGAGGTGATTAATTCCTCAATGGCCCGCTTTGACGTACCGGGTATGGCAGTAGCGGTTGTGCAAGATAATAAAGTGGTATTTGCTAAAGGCTTTGGCACAAGTAACCTCAATACACATGCAAAAGTAAATAAAGACACACTTTTTGGTATTGCCTCAAATACAAAGGCGTTTACCAGTGCAGCACTGGCTAAGTTGATTGATGAAGGTAAGTTAAGCTGGGATGACAGAGTAATTGACCACTTACCTGAGTTTAGGTTGTACGACTCATACGCAACTCGCGAAATGCGTATTCGTGATTTATTAAGCCATCGCAGTGGATTAGGGCTTGGCCAAGGCGATTTAATGATTTGGCCAAGCACTGATAAATCTATAGCAGATATTTTAGCCGGCCTACAATATTTAAAGCCAGCCAGCAGTTTTCGTAGCCAGTATGCCTATAACAATTTAATGTTTGTAACCGCAGGTGAAGTGGTGGCACGTGTATCTGGTATGAGCTGGAACGATTACATCGAAAAAAATATATTACAGCCTTTGCACATGGAAAACTCGCGCGCGGGCTTTTCGCGTATTCCAAAAAGTAATAAAAACTGGGCAATTGGCCATATTCCTATGGATGGCAAGCTTAATCCATTCTTTGTTAACTACCTAGAAGACTTTAGAGGCGCAGGGGCTATTGCATCGAGCGTAAACGATATGAGCCAATGGTTACTTACGCAGTTAGCTGGCGGTAAAATGCCAAGCGGTGAGCAACTATTTAGTGAAAAACAGCAAGCGCAAATGTGGCACCCGCATATTACCTCTATGGCGTCTAAAAGTGCGTATGAGGCCTATCATCAGCAATTTAGAGGCTATGGGCTAGGTTGGAGTATTGAAGACTACCACGGCTTTAAAAAGCTAGGCCACGGCGGGGGCATTTTAGGTATGGTGTCGCAAGTTACATTACTGCCAGAGAAAAAGCTTGGCATAGTTATTTTATCTAATCAGCAAGCGTTTAGTGCGCTTTCTGCGGTTACCCACGAAGTGCTTGAAGATGCCCTTGATCTTGAAGATAAAGACTGGGTTGAAGAGTTAGCTAAAAAACATTTTGCGAGCAAACAAAAAGCCTATGCAAATGCAAAACCCGACACCCCAGCAGATTATCAGCCGCAATTACCTAATATAAATTACACCGGCACGCTACATGACGATTGGTATGGCGATGTAATTATTGAGCAGCTAGATGGCAAACTACGTATTGATTTTACCCATACCAAACGCTTAAAAGGCACCCTTGAGCATTACACAGGTAATACGTTTATTGTTAAATGGGATGAAAAACTACTTGAGGCCGATGCGTTTATTCGTTTTGATATGGGCGAAAATAACCGTGTAAATAGCGCTAAAATGCGCGCGGTATCAACAGCGGTAACAGACTTTAGTTTTGATTTTAGAAACCTTAATTTAAAAGCTAAGTAGTGTTGCTATACACCAAAGTCGCAAAGCCACCTTAAGGTGGCTTTGTTATATTAAGCACTCAAAGGAAAGGAGCGTTTATGCGTACTGCTGTTATTTCACATCCCCATTGCCGTAAACATAAAATGATTGACGATCATCCTGAGTGCCCACAGCGCCTTGACGCCATTGCCGATAGACTCCTTGCAAGTGGTATAGATATCGGCTTAACGCATTTACAAGCGCCTAAAGCGCACCGTAAACATTACTTGTTAGCACATAACGAATCGTTAGTTAATCTTGTGGAGCGCTTGCTCCCTAATGAGGGGTTAAATAATCTTGATGGCGACACTTGGCTATGCCCTGATTCATTAAAAGCAATAGAGCGCGCCGTAGGGGCAGGGCTGTTGGCTGTAGATGAAATACTCGCAGATAAACTCGATGCCGCCTTTTGCGCTGTACGCCCGCCTGGGCATCATGCCAATGCACATGCTTCATCTGGATTTTGTGTATTTAATAATTTAGCTATAGCGGTTAAGTATGCTCAAAGCAAAGGCGTTAAACGTATAGCAATAGCTGATTTTGACGTACACCACGGTAATGGTACACAAGACATATTTTTGGATGACGACAATGTATTACTTTGTTCGTTATTTCAATATCCATTTTATCCAAATACAGCCGTAAAAAATAACAGCCACATAGTTAATTCCCCTTTGCCAATAGCCAGTAATGGCGATGATTTAAAAGAGGTGTTTAATACTCAGTGGTTGCCTAAATTAAAAGCCTTTAAGCCAGAGCTGCTATTTATAAGTGCAGGGTTTGATGCTCACCTAGAAGATGACATGGCCAGTTTAAAGTTTGTAGAAGATGACTACAGCTGGCTTACGGAGCAATTATGCGACGTTGCAAAAGAGAGTGGCTGTAAAGGTGTTATATCTTACCTTGAAGGTGGTTATGCGCTATCAGCATTAGGAAGAAGTGCTGTAGCGCATATAAAAGTGCTTAGTGAGTACTAATACCAATTTGCAATAATTAATAATTAAGCGAATTAGTATAACAAAGGCTGAGGGTTATAAACCTAGTAAATCAAACGCCTGCTTGGTATTAAGGGTTTTAATTTTGCCAAGGCAGCATTGCCCTTCATTTAACAAATAAGTGGTTACCAGCTGCGCAAGTTGCTCTTCATTAAGGGGCTTACATGTAGCGCCTTGTAGGTCAACGTATTCGCCTTGCTTATTCAGCACACGCACATTACTAAGCTCACTTTGTGTTACGCTGTGCAAACACGCTTGTTGCTCTTGTTTATCGCGTGCTATTTCAAGCTCATTATAAACAATTAATAACTGTGGAAAGCTGTTTAGCATAGTTACCCTACTGTTACCTCGTATGAGGTAAATTTACGTACATTAATTACGCCAGTATCAAAAATTAAGTACTGACCTTTTATACCTTGGAGCACACCGCTTACTACTGGGTTTTTATCAAAATTAAACGAGCTAATTTTAGTGGGGTACTCTGTCACCGGAAAGTTTAAGTCAACCACGTCTTCATCAAGTTGCTCTATAGCTGTGGCACCAAATAACTCGCTTAACTCATTTAATTTATCGCTAATTTGCGGGATAAGCTCAGCCGCAGCGGCTTTTAGGTCAATGGCTTCGTTTTGGCCCTTTAGCATATTACGCCAATTGGTTTTGTCGGCGATAAACTCAGCCAAAGCCACCTCCACTAAGCCTGATTGCAAACGTGTTTGTACTTTAAAAATAGGCAAGGCTTGAGTGGCGCCCTGATCAACCCAACGTGTCGGTATTTGAGTATGACGGGTAATACCTACTTTAAGGCCAGAGGTATTGGCTAAATAAACGTAGTGAGGAATCATGCAGTTTTCTTCGCCCCACTGCGGCTCGCGACAAGTGCCTTGATCGTAATGGCAGGTTTCTGGCTTCATAATACACATATCGCAGCTAGCAAGCTTACGCATACACACAAAACAGTGGCCTTGCGAGTAACTCTTTTTAGTTTTTTTGCCACAGTTTGAGCATAAAATAGTACCGCTAAATGTAAGCGTTAACTCTTTACCAATGAGTGCGTTTAGGTCGATTAAGTTGTCGCCCACAGGAAGGTGATATTGAACCGGTTCTGTTAAGCTCGATTTTAGTTTACGCAAAGTGCCTTGCATCTTTACTTGGCCCCTAAAGATGTTGATATTAAAACGTGGAGTTTAACATCTTTAAACTGTATTGGCTTTTTAAGAAGTGTAAATAGTCATCATAGGGAAGGGGTTTTGCGTATAAGTAACCCTGTGCTCTGTCTGCGCCCATCTCTTTTAATAAGTGGTGCACATCTTGGGTTTCTATGCCTTCCATGGTGATAGATAGCCCTAGGTTATGTGCCATGTCTATAGCGGTTTGCACAATCACTTTATTGGCGGTGTTATTTGTTAAATCAAATACAAATGATTTATCTACTTTAAGCTCTGTAAAGCGGTAATTTACCAAATAGCTTAATGATGAATAGCCAGTGCCAAAGTCATCAAGCACTACCCGTACCCCTAAATCTGATAGTTCATTAACTAATGAAATAAGCGCTTCGTGGCTATCAACGAGAGCCGACTCCGTTAACTCAAACTTAAGTAACTGTGGCGGAACTTGGTATTTTATAAGAATGTTTTCTACTTTTTCAGCTAGGTTTTTAATTGACAGGTTTTTAGCACTTAAGTTTACGCTAATTGGGTGATCGTTATAGCCTTGCTCGGTTAGTTTGACGATATCTTTACAGGCTTGCTCAATAACCCATAAGGTGAGCTCGTTAATAATACCTGTGTGCTCAGCAAGGGTGATTAGCTCCTCTATAGAGACACCTTTAAAAGCGGGGTCAGGCCAACGCAGCAACGCTTCGGCGCCACTGACTTGATTGAATTTTAGCCCTATTTGGGGTTGGTAATATAGCGCTAGTTGGTTATCTTTAATCGCTTTTTGTAATTTAGCCGCTAATGCTACATCCATTAATATATTACTGTTATTAGAGGCGCTGACGACTAAATCGTTATTACTTTTAGCTTTTTTAAGTGCCAAGTAACCTCGTTTTGTCCAGTATTCAAAGTCGTCACTGTGGGCTGCGCTACTAATGCCTATGTTATAGGTCAGTTGTAAGTTTAGCCCTTGAATTTCGTATTGCTTTGGCAGGCTATTAATCACTTTAATTAAAGCCCCTTCAAGAGATTGCTGATTTTGGTTCTTAGTCGATATGCAGGCAAATATCCCGCTGCCTAGATCGGCTAAGCGGGGACTGTTATTAAAGTCTATGTCGAGGCTGGTAAATTCCCGCTCATGGCTAAGCTCTAATTCTATTTGCTTAGCCACGTGTTTTATTAACGTGTAGCCCTGTGATGGGGTAATTATTGTGTTGAGCGAATTAAAGTGGCGAATTTTAATCAAGCATAGGGTGGTATTACGCCCTTGTGCTTGTAAGCTCATAAACGCTTGTTTTAATTTGGCACTGTTAAGTAGCTTAGTTTGCTGAGTATGTGTCGCATGATAAAGCGCGCGCTCGCGCTGATAGCGCACTCTATCGGCAAGCGCCATAGCCATTAAAATAACTTCACACAAAATTGCCACTAAAAACGCGTGACGAATCGCAAAACTATAATCCAAAAAGCCGGTTAACTCTAATGGCTGTATTGCTGCGCCAACAATGAGAGGAACCCACGAAAAAACATAAAACTTCGCCCACCTAAAGCCCGTGCGTAGTTTATTGTAAATCAAAATAGCGCACATGATGTATAACAGGCTTAGCACACAAAAAAACAGCGGCGCTGCAATGTACTCGGGTATGAATAATGTAATTAATGCTAATAAAAATATTAGAGTAAGTAGCGCTTTACTCATTTTATAGCGCCAACATTTATCTTTGTGGTAGCGTAAAAACATGGTGCAAAAGGCGAGGGTAAAGAAGGCCATTGAGTAGTTTGAAAAAATTACTTTTTCGTGCAGATACAATTGCCACTCTAGGGGCCATAAATAAAAGCCAAAGCCCATTACAATGCCCATTAAACACAGCGCACTAATGATATAGCCTATATAAACTAAATAAACGCGGTCTTTAATTCCAAAATAAAGCACTAAATTATACAGAGCGGCCATTAGTAGCACGCCTGCAAATATGCCCCAAATACCGGTTTGCGAGCGAACTAAATCAACAAATTCTTTATGGCGATACAAATTAATAGGGGTTTTGCTAATCCCCGATGTATCAATTTTAATGGCTAAGCGCTCTGTTGTTTTACTCGGTAGTGAAAAGCGGATGTGAGGCACACTGTATTGAAATAAAGAAAGTGATTCTTCTTTGTCGCCTAATTTGTATGTTTCAATAAGCTCATTGTTTGGCGTAAGACGGTAAATACTTAAGTGATCGACCATTGGGTTGTCAAAATGAGCAACAATGTCTTGTTCATATAAACTTTTATTTTCTAAATCTATAAATAACCAGTAGTTTTGCTGTTTAAAACTCCAAGGGATGTCGGAGAAGGACTTATTAGTCAGTTGATTAGGACTTGCAATAATATCTTTGAGGGAGCCTGTTTTATTTTCATCAATATAATAGGCGTAATCTAAATATACAGGTGTAGTTTTTTCGACGGTGTAGCGTGTAGGCACGACTAGATTTGACGCTAGTGTGCTAATAATAAAAAATATAAAAACCAGTATGGCTACAGCCACCCCGTGATAACGTAAAGTTTTCGTTTCCAACGCTGTACACTTGTAAAAACTATTTACATAAGTGTAGCACTAAAAAAGCGCAGATAAACTGCGCTTTTTTAGTTAAATTTACTGCTTACACCAATAACTTAGTTACAGACTATTGCTCGCGAGCAATTGCTCTGTAAGCTATATCGGTGCGGTACTCCATACCTTCCCAGCTAATTTGTTTTACAAGCTCGTATGCACGTTGCTGCGCCTCGGTAACGGTATTGCCAAGTGCCGTTGCACATAATACACGTCCACCTGCGGTGACAACGTTTTCACCCTCTTGCTTAGTACCTGCATGAAATACTTTTTCATCGGCAGGGTAGTTAATTTTAAGGCCTGATATTGCATCACCTTTAGGGTAATCACCTGGGTAGCCTTTAGCGGCAAGTACGACACCTACGGCTGCGCGCGGGTCAAACTCAATGGTTGTTTTATCAAGCTCTTCGCGGTTAGCCGCTTCAACAAGCTCAACTAAGTCTGATTTAAGACGAAGCATCATAGGTTGTGTTTCAGGGTCTCCAAAACGACAGTTGTACTCAATCACTTTAGGTGTGCCCTGAGCGTCAATCATTAAACCTGCGTATAAAAAACCAGTGTAAGGGTGGCCTTCGCTTGCCATTCCTTCAACGGTAGGAACGATGACTTCGTTCATAATACGCTGGTGGATCTCGTCGGTTACTACAGGTGCTGGTGAGTACGCGCCCATGCCGCCAGTATTTGGTCCTTTGTCACCATTGTAGGCGCGTTTATGATCTTGGCTTGTTGCAAATGGCAAAATATTTTTACCATCAACCATAACAATAAAAGAAGCTTCTTCGCCTTCTAAAAACTCTTCGATTACAACACGGCTGCCAGCTTCGCCAAACGCATTACCTGCCAGCATATCGCGAATAGCGTCTTCAGCTTCACGCTCGTTCATTGCTACAATCACGCCTTTACCAGCCGCTAGGCCATCTGCTTTTATTACAATTGGCGCGCCTTTTTCTTTTAAATAAGCAAGAGCAGGGTCAATTTGTTCAAACGTTTGGTAATCAGCGGTTGGGATTGCATGGCGAGCTAAAAAGTCTTTAGTAAACGACTTAGAGCCTTCTAGTTGTGCTGCGCCGGCTGTTGGGCCAAAAATAGCTAAACCGTGTTCACGGAACTTATCTACTACGCCCAGTACAAGCGGTACTTCAGGGCCCACAATAGTAAGTTCTACATTGTTTTGTTGTGCAAAGTGTAACAGGCCATCTAGGTCTTCAACGTTAATTGCAACGTTCTCTAATTTTGGCTCAAGTGCAGTACCAGCATTACCTGGTGCTACAAATACGGTGTTTACTTTACTGTTTTGAGCGGCCTTAAACGCAAGTGCGTGTTCGCGGCCGCCGCTGCCAATGACTAATACATTCATGGCGAAATATTCCTATTTAAAGCGGTTTTTTAAATTTCAGCGTCATACGGTCGCTTTCACCAATAGCTTTGTATTTATCAGCGTCTTGTTCGCCAAGGCGTAAGCTAGGTGGTAGCGTCCACACCCCTTTAGGGTGATCGGCTGTATCTTTTGGATTCGCGTTAATCTCACTGCTTGCAACTAATTCAAATCCAGCTTTTTTAGCTAAATCGATGACGTAGCTTTGCTTCATGTAGCCGGTTGATTTTTGATCCTCATCAGCACGGCTTTCATCTAAGCGATGTTCAACTACACCTAATACGCCACCTGGTTTTAACGCTTTATAAAAAGATTTAAACGCGCTTAATGCACCTTCAGTGTCTTTACCCATGTACCAGTTATGTACATTGCGAAAGGTTAGTACCATGTCGGCAGTACCGGCTGGGGCAATATCAGTGTGCGTTAAAGGAGCAAATTCAGAAATTTTTACTTTGCTAAAACGCTCATCTTCGGCCACTTTTTTCTTAAAGTTGGCTAATGAGCGTTGGTAATACCCCACCGATGAATCACTCGGAAAATGCGCAGCGTAATATAGGCCTTGCTCTTTAAGTGCTGGTGCTAATATTTCACTGTACCACCCACCGCCTGGCGCAATTTCAACCACGGTCATTGTTGGTTTAAAACCAAAAAATGCCAGTGTTTGCTCAGGGTGACGGTATTCATCGCGGGCGCTATTTTTAGCGCTACGCTCACTTGATTGAATAGCATGGCTAAGGCTTGACTCATGATTATGGCTAAGTGCCATAGTTGATGTAAGCGCAAGCGAGGCAACAAGTAGTGACTTTAGTGCAAATTTCATCGTTTGTTCCTTAACATTTTATATAGGTGTTGAATCAGAATACGTGAATTGATTGCAAACAAAAAGGGCTAAACGTTGTGTTTAACCCTTTGTGTGATTAGTGGCGGAAGTGGCGCATGCCGGTAAATACCATTGCCATGCCAGCTTCGTCAGCAGCGGCGATAACTTCTTCATCGCGCATTGAGCCACCTGGTTGTATTACGGCTGTAATACCGGCCGCTGCAGCTGCATCTATGCCGTCACGGAACGGGAAGAATGCATCCGACGCCATCACTGAACCAGGTACTTCTAGGTTTTCATCAGCGGCTTTAATACCTGCTATTTTAGCGGAGTAAACACGGCTCATTTGACCTGCGCCTACGCCAATGGTCATACCGTCGCGGGCATATACAATCGCGTTTGATTTAACAAACTTAGCCACTTTCCAGCAAAACAGTAAATCTTTAAGTTCTTGCTCAGAAGGCTGACGTTTAGACACTACTTTTAAGTCGCCTTGAGTAACCATGCCTAGGTCGCGGTCTTGTACTAAAACACCGCCGTTTACGCGTTTAATGTCGTGGCCTGTTGCTTTGCCACTCCATTGTCCACACGCTAATAAACGTACATTCTTTTTCGCTTCAACAATTTTTGCCGCTTCGTTTGAAATGCTAGGGGCAATAATCACTTCAACGAACTGGCGATCAACAATGGCTTGTGCTGTTTTTGCATCAAGCTCGCGGTTAAAGGCAATAATGCCGCCAAACGCTGAGGTTGGATCTGTTTTAAAGGCACGGTCGTAAGCACTAAGAATATCTTCGCCAATTGAAACGCCACATGGGTTAGCGTGTTTAACAATAACACATGCAGGTACATCAAATTCTTTAACACACTCAAGTGCGGCGTCGGTATCAGCAATGTTATTAAACGACAGGGCTTTACCTTGTAGCTGAGTAGCTGTTGCAACGGATGCTTCGCTTACGTTGTTTTCAACATAAAAAGCAGCATCTTGGTGCGAGTTTTCACCGTAACGCATATCTTGCTTTTTAGTGAACTGCATATTGATAGTGCGTGGGAATTTAGTCTCTTCGGCGGCTTCTTCTGTGTAATCAGGCACCATTTTGCCAAAGTAGTTAGCAATCATGCCATCGTACTGAGCAGTGTGCTCATACGCGGCAATGGCTAAGTCAAAACGTGTTTTATACGTAGTTGAGCCATTATTGTTTTGCATTTCGCTAATAACACGGTCGTAATCGCTCGCGTTTACCACAATCGTTACATCTTTGTGGTTTTTAGCGGCTGCACGAACCATTGTAGGGCCGCCAATATCAATGTTTTCAATGGCATCTTCAAGGCTGCAGTTTTCTTGAGCGACAGTATTCGCAAAGGGGTATAAGTTAACTACAACAATATCGATAGCTGAAATGTTATTATCTGCCATTACACCTTCATCTTGTCCGCGACGCGCTAATATGCCGCCGTGAATTTTAGGGTGAAGAGTTTTTACGCGACCATCCATAATTTCAGGATGACCTGTGTGATCTGATACTTCAGTCACTTTTATGCCGTTATCAGCAAGGAGTTTGCAGGTACCGCCAGTTGATAAAATATCAACACCTTGCGCTTCTAGAGCGCGGGCAAATTCAACAATACCAGTTTTATCAGACACACTTAAAAGTGCGCGACGAATGGGACGATGAGTATCCATTGTAGTTTGATTTCCTCAGTTAATGAGCTAGCTTAGAAGCGGGCATTTTAACTGATTACTACTCAAAAAACGACTTATAAAGCACCAATAAGCGTGAGCATTTTGCAACATCTATACTAAATTGTGCGCATAAAAAAAGCACCCTAAGGTGCTTTTTTGCATGATACCAATTGTATTTGATTACTAAGCAGTTATAACGATAGAAAAACAAGTCTATAACAAGGCAAAAATTTTACAGTGTAGTTATTCTACATAAGAAATTTTTAACGCCATTATGGGCTTGTTTAGCTCGTTAGAATGCTTACGCTTTCAATATAATTGGTATTAGTTCATGCCGTATTTTTTAAGCTTTTTACGTAAAGTACCGCGGTTGATACCTAGTAAAATTGCCGCACGAGTTTGGTTACCACGTGTGTATGTCATTACTTCTTCAAGTAATGGCGCTTCTAGCTCTGAAAGAACAAGGTCGTAAACGTCTTGCACATCTTGACCGTTAAGCTGCTTTAAATAGTGGTGAACAGCTTTTTTTACTGCATCACGCAATGGCTGCGGTTTCTCGTGTGACTGAACATGAGGGTTTGTGATAAATGGAGAAGTCACGTTTTGTTCGAACATTATTTAATCTCTTTCTTTCTTAGTTAGCTGCTAGTGTTTTAAAGTATTGCGTTAATGCGTCAACTTGTGCTTTTGGGTTGTCGAGCGCATTAAATACTCGCCTAAACTGACCGTCACTGTCATGGGTTTGCAAATACCAAGATACATGTTTGCGAGCGATTCGCGCTCCCATTGGCTCGCCGTAAAACGCATGGAGGTTATCTAAATGCTCCATTAAAATACTTCGCACCTCTGAAATAGCAGGTGGTGGTAAGTGTTCTCCAGTTCGCAAATAGTGGTCTATCTCCCTAAATATCCAAGGGCGACCTTGGGCGGCTCGGCCAATCATAATGGCATCTGCACCCGTATAGTCCAAAACCTGCTTTGCTTTTTCTGGTGATGTAATATCACCATTAGCAACCACAGGTATCGACACTGAGCGTTTTATATCCCTAATCGTGGCATATTCTGCTTCACCTTTGTACATACATGCGCGCGTACGCCCATGTACAGCAAGTGATGCAATGCCATAACGCTCAGCTATTCTCGCAATCTCTACACCATTACGGTTATCCTGATCCCATCCTGTTCGGATTTTAAGTGTGACCGGGATATCAACAGCATTTACTACTGCATCAATTATCTCTTCCACAAGTTCAGGAAACTGTAATAAGGCAGAGCCTGCGAGTTTCTTGTTCACTTTTTTTGCTGGGCACCCCATATTGATATCTATGATCTGTGCACCGTTTGCAACATTGAATTGTGCGGCCTGCGCCATAAGCTCAGGATCTGCTCCTGCAATTTGCACCGCGCGTATACCCGATTCGCCGCTGTGATCCATACGGTTCATCGATTTTTCAGTCTTCCAAACCTTCGGGTTTGACGATAACATTTCAGACACGGCCAAGCCTGCGCCTAAGCGGCGGCAAAGCTGTCTAAATGGTCTGTCTGTAATACCTGCCATTGGCGCGACTATTACATTATTCTCAAGTTGGTATGAACCGATACGCACTGTATTCAATAGGCCTCTTTTCAAGGGGCGCTAAGTTTACGGTTTTTTTAGGAAAAATCAAAGGCTATAAATTGAACAAAAGTGACTTTTTTTTGCCCTTTTCGTATTGACTTTTGATAACCGCATGACAAGTGGGTCGATTTGTTTGAAATTTAAGCAAAAAATAATTTTGCTAAATGATGCGGGCTAATTTTCTAACTGTAAAAAAATAGTAAAGCCTGTTAAGTACAGGCTTTACATGCAAGTTTTGAGTTAAAACTCTAAATTTATAAATGTATGAGGCTAGCTATTTTTTGTACCGCTTACACGGGTCCAATCACCCTCTAGTGCAATATCATCAAGCTTAATAAACGGTGCGTAAATATCGGCAACGGATTGAGCTTGCTCTTCTAATATGCCCGACATAGCAATTTTGCCACCAGGCTTTAGTAAACCCAAAATTACACTGTGAAGCTCACGCAGCGGTTGCGCTAAAATGTTAGCCACAACAATATCAGCACTAAACTCGGGCTGGTTTTCTGGCAGGTATACCTCAAGCTTATCGGCAACGCCATTACGTTGCGCGTTATCTAAGCTTGCTTCAAGCGCTTGAGGGTCGATATCAATGCCAATCATGCGTTCTGCACCCAGTTTGATGGCTGCAATGCCTAAGATTCCCGATCCACACCCAAAATCAACCACTGTTTTACCGCTTAAATCTTGGCTTTCTAACCATTTAAGGCACAGTGCCGTTGTTGCATGCGTACCCGTACCAAACGCAAGGCCTGGGTCGAGCAGTACATTAACTGCATCTGGGTCTGGAATGTCGCGCCAGCTTGGGCATATCCACAGTTTTTCGCCGAACTGGATTGGGTGAAAGTTATCCATCCACTCACGTTCCCAGTCTTTATCTTCTAGTTGCTCAATTTTGTATACCAGCGTGTCTTTAATTTCATCATGACGTTTCAGTAGCGCAATTACGCTGTTCATATCATGATTGGCTTCAAAAAGACCAATTACAGTGGTATCGGCCCAAAACTCAACGGTGCCAATTTTAGGCTCATAGATAGGGGTGTCTTTAGCATCAATAAAAGTAACAGAGGCGCTGCCTGCTTCCATTAATAAGTCACTCACTGCATCTGCGGTAGCAGCATTGGCATTGATACGGATTTGGATCCAAGCCATGGTTGTTTCCTTTAAATAGAAAAAAGGCCGCTACAGCGGCCTTTTTAGTTTATAAGAAGCGCTAAATTATTTAGCGTCTAAAAAGCTTTTTAGTAAATCAGAGCGAGAAGGGTGGCGTAATTTACGCAGTGCTTTCGCTTCTATTTGACGAATACGCTCACGGGTTACATCAAACTGTTTACCTACTTCTTCTAAGGTGTGGTCGGTATTCATATCAATACCAAAGCGCATACGAAGTACTTTAGCTTCACGGGCTGTAAGGCCTGCTAGCACGTCGTTTGTTGCGCCACGAAGAGATTCCATTGTTGCCGAGTCGATAGGCGAATCAATAGTGGTATCTTCGATAAAGTCACCTAAGTGCGAATCTTCATCATCACCGATTGGTGTTTCCATCGAAATTGGCTCTTTGGCAATTTTAAGTACCTTACGGATTTTATCCTCAGGCATCATCATGCGTTCTGCTAATTCTTCAGGATTTGGCTCACGACCCATTTCTTGTAACATTTGACGAGAGATACGGTTAAGTTTATTAATCGTTTCTATCATATGTACCGGAATACGGATTGTTCTTGCTTGGTCAGCAATTGAGCGGGTAATCGCTTGGCGAATCCACCACGTAGCATAAGTCGAGAACTTATAACCACGGCGGTATTCAAACTTATCTACCGCTTTCATCAAGCCAATGTTACCTTCTTGGATTAAATCTAAGAACTGTAAACCACGGTTTGTGTATTTTTTAGCAATTGAGATTACAAGACGTAAGTTAGCTTCAACCATCTCTTTTTTCGCACGGCGCGCTTTTGCTTCACCAATGCTCATACGACGGTTTATGTCTTTAATACGCTCAATGCTTAAGCCTGTGCTTTCTTCAATAACACATAGCTTTTGAATGCAACGAATAATTTCAGGTTTCACTTGCTCAAGTTTAGCTGAGTGTTTTTCGTTAGCAGCAATTTCTAGGTCTAGCCATGCTGTGTCTGTCTCGTTATTAGCAAAATGCTTAATAAACGTTTTCTTAGGTAGCTTAGCTATTTGTACAGCTTGTTTCATGATAAGGCGTTCTTGAACACGCACCCTGTCCATCATTTCTCGCATGTTATTTACCATGCGATCAAACTGTTTTGGTACTAATTTAAAGGTTCTGAAAAGCTCGCCAATCTCAAAAATAGCGGCTTGAGAATCTGGGTGCGAACGCCCTTTTTCATCGAATGTAGTACGAGCCTTAATGTATAAATCACGTAAGTTTTCAAAGTGAACACGGGCTTCCTCTGGATCAGGGCCTGTGTCTACTTCTTCTTCGTCTTCATCATCATCGCTGTCTTTGTCATCTTCATCATCGTCTTCATCAAGTTGCTCTTCACTTAATTCAGAACCAATGTGTGTTGCAGAGATTTGTGCTTCGTCTTCGTTAGGATCGAAAAAACCAGAAATAATGTCGCTTAGGCGCATTTCTTCTGCTTCAAACTTATCCCACTGCTCGAGTAGGTAAGTGATTGCTTCTGGGTATTCGGCAACAGAAATTTGTACCTGATTGATACCTTCTTCAATGCGTTTAGCGATTACAATTTCGCCTTCACGAGTAAGAAGTTCCACAGTACCCATTTCACGCATGTACATGCGCACTGGGTCAGTAGTACGGCCAATTTCTTTTTCTACAGTTGCAAGGGCTGCAGCAGCAGCTTCTGCTGCGTCTTCGTCTGTCGTGGTTTCTTGCATCATTAATTCATCAGCATCAGGCGCATTTTCGCTAACCTTGATACCCATGTCATTAATCATGCTAATGATATCTTCTACTTGATCTGAGTCGATTATGTCTTGTGGAAGGTGATCATTTACTTCAGCAAAAGTTAAGTAGCCTTGCTCTTTACCTTTTTGAATCAGAAGTTTTAATTGTGACTGAGGAGTTGGATCCATAGAGATTGTTTCTTCCACTCTGATAAGTTGATACAACAGGCGCCATCATAGAATTAGCCTTTAGCTAACTTTAATAATGTGACGCAGTGAATAGCACAGTATAACAGTTTAAATCAAGTCTGACTAGCTGTTACTCGCTTTTAGCGCTGTCATAAGTAAATGACATTCGAGTTTTTCATCACTTGATAAGCCCTGTGTCTTGTCCTTTATTAATAAGGTCTCTAGTCGATAATTTAAACACTGATCTTCAATAAATTTAAAAGTATTTTGAAAAACAGTCTCTAAACGCTCATCACTAATTTGGTGCTGCCATGTGGCAAGCTTTACTAGCGGTTCGTAATCCTCGGAATCTCTAAATGATTCGAGTAAAACTGCTGTGTTTGCATTATCTTTTTGTAGTGCGCGCTCTTGTAAGCGCAGTAGCAAACCAATACCCGCTATGTTCATTTGTGCCAATTCTGGCAAATGGGGCACACTTTTAGCTAACTGTGGGTGCTGAATTAAAATACCAATAGCTTGGCGCATTGGGGTAATTTTAAATTTTCGCTCAACAGCGTGTTGTTGCTTTGGTGTTTTTAAGCGGCTGTTTAATTGCTCACGCGTACGGCCAATTAAACGACCTAACTGCTCTAAAATGTTCTCTTGATAAAACTCACTCGGAATTTTTTCAATTAATGGCAATGCAGCACTCAATAATTTAGCTTTGCCTGAGTCGAGTGTTAAATCTACTTCTTGGCTAAGCTTATTAAATAAAACTTTAGTGAAGTCATCTGCTTGGCTTAAGCGTTGCTCAAACTGTGTTTTACCTTCTTGTTGTACTAGTGAATCTGGGTCTTCGCCATCGGGTAAAAATACAAAATGTAGGGCTTTGCCATCGTTTAAATAGGGCAAGGCATTTTCTAGTGCTCGCCAAGCTGCATCGCGGCCCGCTCGGTCACCATCGTAACAACAAATAACCTTGTCGGTGGTCCTAAATAGCGTATGCATATGCTCGCTTGTCGTAGCTGTACCAAGAGCTGCCACCGCGTATTCTATTTCTTGCTCAGCAAGCGCAACTACATCCATGTAACCTTCTACAATGAGTACATGTTCAAGTTTTTTATGCGCTTGTTTTGCCTCATAAAGACCATAGAGCTCAAAACCCTTATGAAAAATACGGGTCTCTGGTGAGTTTAAATATTTTGGCCCTTGGTCGGCTTGCATTACACGCCCACCAAAGGCGATAACACGGCCACGTTTATCACGAATAGGAAACATTAAACGGTCGCGGAAAAAATCAAACTGCCTGCCTGGCGTCTTTTCAGAGGCAAGCTTAAGCTCAACTAATTGCTCTTTTTGTTCTTTTGTTCGGCCAAGTTGCTGGCAAAGCGCTTCCCATTCGCTCGGCGCATAACCAATCATAAACTTTTTAACTGTTTCGCCGCTTAAACCACGTCCTTTTACGTAATCAATTACCGTAGCAGAGTTGCTATGGTGCTTTAATTGGTGCTGGTAAAAGCGTGCTGCGTGTAACATTAAATCGTAGTCTGAGCGTTTTTGTGCTGCCGTGCGCTCTGGGGCTGAGCTGTTGCCATTCTCTCGAGGCACATCTAAATTTAAAAGGCTAGCGAGCTCTTCTATAGCATCAACAAACTCAAGCTTGTCGTACTCCATAACAAACGAAATAGCATTGCCATTAGCACCACAGCCAAAGCAGTGGTAAAACTGCTTATCTTGAGAAACAGTAAACGAGGGAGACTTTTCGTTATGGAAAGGGCAGCAAGCTTGGTAGTCTTTGCCTGCTTTTTTAAGACCAACCTTAGAGTCTATTAGCTCTACAATATCTGTTCTGGCGAGTAAATCGTCAATAAAATTTCGTGGGATCTTTCCAGCCATGTTTTGTAAGTAGTCCTAACAATTGGTGAGGTGTAATTTCAACACAATGCGTGCATTTATAAAAGAGGTATAGTGTGTTTAAAGTATTGCTCACTCTAAAATGAGTGCTAGCTCTATAAACGAAGAAACCGAGCACAGGGCTCGGTTTACTTGAATCATACTTTATGTATGTGGGGGTATTAGGCTGTTAATCGTTGCTTAATTAAACCAGAAAGCTTGCCCATATCGGCACGTCCTTCGGCTTTGCTTTTGATTATGCCCATTACTTTACCCATGTCTTGCATACCTGCTGCATTAGTATCAGCAATAGCCGCATCAATAAGGACAACAATTTCTTCTTCACTCAGTTGTTGAGGTAAAAAAGTTTCTAGTGCTGCGATCTCATTGGTTTCAATTTCGGCTAAATCTTCACGCCCAGCATCTTTGTACTGAGTGTAAGAGTCACGACGTTGTTTAACAAGCTTCACTATAACGGAGGTAATACCTGCGTCGTCGAGTGTTATTTGCTCGTCAATTTCACGTTGCTTAATTGCGGCAAGCACCATGCGAATAGGGTTAAGACGTTGTTTGTCTTTTGCTCTCATCGCATCTTTTTGCGCATCTTTTAGCGTTATTAAAAGGCTCATTTATACAAGACCAAATACGATTAGTATAATTTAACGCGACGTGCGTTATCGCGAGAAAGCTTCTTCATGTGACGCTTAACCGCTGCAGCTTTTTTACGCTTACGCTCAGCTGTTGGCTTTTCATAGTGCTCGCGACGACGAACTTCTGAAAGGATACCTGCTTTTTCACATGAACGCTTGAAGCGACGAAGTGCTACGTCAAACGGTTCGTTCTCTCTTACTTTAATTACTGGCATTAAAAATTCACCTACCTAAATTATGAGCGTTGCTCAAGTTGATCAAACATTGATCAAGTGGTTCAAAAATGGTGCGGTATTGTAATCCGAAACAGCACCATATGTAAAGGATAATATTAACAGAAATGCAGCGGCTTAAATACTGTTAATTTGACTGGCGTTGGTATAACCGGCAGAACACTTGCCCAGCTTTTTTTTCTTTGATTAACAACCAGTTATTTGGGGGTGAAAAGTTGCTTAGCTCTATTTCTACCTCGACATAAATAAGTGCATCTTGACTAAGCCATTGGTTATTTTCTAATAAATCACAGCTACTTTGCGCTAAATTTTTACGAAATGGTGGGTCAACAAAAACTAAATCGAATGGTTGATTTATGTTCTTTTGTGCTAAATATGAGAGTGAGTTAGTTTGTACCACCTGAGCGTTGTTAAGGTTTAATGTGCAAATGTTTTGTTCAATTTGCTTAGCAGCTAATGCGTCTAATTCGATAAAAGTCGTGTTTTTAGCAAATCGAGACAATGCTTCAAAGCCCAATCCGCCTGAGCCTGCAAAGCAGTCTAACACAGTTGCATCGCGTGTATCTTGCATTAACCAATTAAACACGGTTTCTTTAATACGGTCTGTTGTTGGGCGAAGCCCTTCTACATTTTTTACCGGTAGTTTACGGCCACGAAACTGCCCGCTAATTACTCTAATAAAGCCGTCAGTAGATTTGCTAATTGCTTTATTTTTCGCTGCTTTTTTTCTCATTTAGGTCACTAAAAAATGGTATATGGGATCTAGCTCAGATAATATTGTACGTAGTTTACGTTTAGCTTCATTTTTCAACCGCATTAAAAGTGTTACTATTTAGCACTTACGTTTTGAACGGTTGATTGGCCGGCACGTGTTGCTGAGCCACACCAAGCTATTTCAAATTTTAGTTTATCAGATTTTTATAAGTGGTTATTAGCAAGTATGGCAAAAAAAAGTAAATTCATGTCTTGGCTCGGTTTTGGTAAGTCAGATAAAAAACAAGCAGAAGCTGATAAACAACAGGCATTAGCTCAGCAACAAGAAGCTGAGCGCTTAGCGGCAGAAAAGGCCGAGGCAGAGCGTGAAGAACAAGCGCGTATTGCTGCTGAAAAAGCCCAAGAAGAGCGTTTGGCTATTGAAAAAGCGAACGCTGAGTTGCTTGCAAAAGAGCAAGCTGAGGCACAGGCGCAACAACAAGCCCAAGAAGCTCGTTTAGCAGAACAAGAAGCGCAAATGCGCTTAGAGCAAGAGCGTGTAGCTGCTCAGCGCGCAGAGCAGCAACGTCTAAACCAAGAGCGCGAGCAAGCTGAGCAAGATGAAAAATTAGCAATTGAAAAAGCCAACGCTGAGTTACTTGCCAAAGAGCAAGCTGAAGCACAGGCGCAACAACAAGCCCGAGAAGCTCGTTTAGCAGAGCAAGAAGCGCAAATGCGTTTAGAGCAAGAACGTATAGCTGCAGAGCAGGTAGAAGCTGAACGCCTAGAACAACAGCGTATTGCACAAGAACAGGCAGAAGCTGAACGTGCAGAGCAAGAACGTATTGCAGC
>NZ_PNCT01000007.1:0-70206 GCF_005887365.1 Pseudoalteromonas sp. S3785
AGGCAGAACCCGAAGGGCAGCGCATGTTTGGCATTTATGCTGCGTTATCGCCTATTTATGGGGAGTAACCACACTTCATAGGCTCTGCCTTGCCTAAAAGCCAAACATACTGCTGCAAATTCAACCATCAAAGATCAACACGCCCTAAAGCCTAAAGACCGTTAATTACTAGATTAGACTTCACAAGCCTTAACATTTTAAGCGCAAAATTTGATATAGATCATAAAAAGTCGCAATTATAGTAACATTATTATTCAGTGCGTTGCCTTTACTTCACCTCATTAAGTTTACCCAATACAATAACAAGTTAATTAAAAAGGATGATTAAAACTAACATGCGTCATAATCAAAGCTTAATAAATGAAGAAGTCCACTTTAGTGATTCTCAACAATTAGTCTCTACTACCGACTTACGGGGAGTTATTACCTATTCAAATAAAGCATTTTGCGATGTAGCAGGCTTTAGTGAACAGGAACTCATTGGTAAAAATCATAATATTGTACGCCACCCTGATATGCCCAAAGCAGCATTTAAAGAAATGTGGAGTACGTTAAAAAGTGGCCATTCATGGCGAGGGATAGTCAAAAATCGTTGTAAGGATGGCCGGTATTACTGGGTTGATGCTTTTGTAACACCTATTTTTGAAGGTAATCAATTAGTTGGATATCAATCTGTACGTACAAAGCCAGATAAAAAACATGTTTTAACAGCCCATAAACTATACGAGAAATTAAATAACGGTAAAGCCACTTTTAATTTTAAAGAGCACACAAGCTTACGCCAGATGCTTACATTAGCTGTTGTATTTAGTTGGGTAATTATGAGTGGGTTTGCTTTTTCGATTCTGGCAGCAGCTATCAACGTATTAATTTGCGTGCTTATTTTAGCCTTAAATTATCAAGAGCTTGTGGCAACCCCTGCTAAATTAAACGCCTATAAACAGCATTCTGACTCTATCTCGCGCTATGTTTTTTGCGATAACTCGCCGCTAAGTGTGAGTGACTATAAAGAGCAAATGTTACTTGCTAAGCTCAGAACCGTATTGGGGCGCGTAAAAGATGCCACCTATGCCTTTAATAACATTGCTGAAAATCTCGATGATAAATCGACGCTCACCGAAAAAGGTATTGAGGCACAAAGTACACAACTTGAACAAATCGCTACCGCTATGGCGCAAATGACCGCTACGATTGGTGATATTTCAACTAGTACAACAAATACTGCCGATAAAGTTAACTCTACTCAACATAGTTGCGCAGATATAAAACAACATATTGTTGATAACAAAAAAATGGTGTCTGAGCTGGCTACTCATGTAGATCACGCCGCTAATACCGCAAACAACCTCGCACAAGAAGCGGATAAAATAGGCCAAGTAATGAATGAGATTGAAGGCATTGCTGAGCAAACTAATTTATTAGCACTTAATGCAGCAATAGAAGCCGCAAGAGCTGCAGAGCATGGCCGTGGTTTCGCCGTGGTAGCCGATGAAGTACGTGCACTGTCGTCTCGTACGCAAACTGCTACAGGGCAAATTCACAGCTCGATTAAGGATATCCAAGATACGTTAGTTAATTGGTCTAAGGTAATGCAAAATACAAGACTTCAAGCAGAGGGCTGCGTTCAAACAACCGAGCAAACACACCATGAGCTCGATAGTATATTCAATCAAATTAGTGAAATAGCATTACTTACAAACAGTATATCAACGGCTGCAGAGGAGCAGCAGATGGTGAGCCATGATATTGCTAATAATGTAGATAATATAAAAGAGGTAAGTAACGACAACTTAGCGTTGAGCTTTGACGTTGCTAAAGATGCCGCAGAATTAGTTGCCGGCTCACAAAAAGTAAACAACTTGCTTTATACATTTAAAGTATAAAGCAATAAGCCGCCTGCTTGGCGGCTTATTGTGCGCCTATATTAGCGTTTTGAAAAAATCAGGCCTTGCTCGTTTGCATCTATCACAACAATATCGCCAGGGTTATAATCGCCCCCTAATAGTTGCTGCGCCAATGGGTTTTCGATTGTTTGCTGAATAGCTCGTTTTAATGGCCGAGCACCGTAAACAGGGTCAAACCCGCTGGAGGCAATTTTTTCAAGCGCCGCATCACTGATCTCTAATAAGTAGCCCATTTCTGTTAAACGCTCACGCAATTTAACAAGCTGAATATCGGCAATTTCTTTAATATGCTCATTGGCAAGTGGATGAAATACGACGGTTTCATCAATACGGTTTATAAATTCTGGCCTAAATTCGTTAACAAGCACATTCATAACCTTGCTCTTAAGCGTTGCGTAGTCGTTTGTGCCCGCTTGCTCTTGAATAATGTCTGAGCCTAAATTTGAGGTCATAATAATAACCGTATTTTTAAAATCAACCGTACGCCCTTGCCCATCAGTAAGGCGGCCATCATCGAGTACTTGCAATAAAATATTAAATACATCGGGATGCGCTTTTTCTATTTCGTCAAGCAAAATGACAGAGTAAGGCTTACGGCGAACGGCTTCGGTTAAATAGCCGCCTTCTTCGTAACCAACATAACCGGGAGGTGCGCCCACTAAACGTGCTACAGCGTGTTTTTCCATAAACTCAGACATATCGATACGCACCATGGCATCTTCTGTATCAAACATAAAACCTGCAAGCGCTTTAGTAAGCTCTGTTTTACCCACCCCAGTAGGCCCTAAGAATAAAAACGAACCTATGGGCCGATTAGGATCGGCAAGCCCTGCACGAGAGCGGCGTATCGCATTTGCTACTGCAACAACTGCCTCATCCTGCCCTATCACTTTGCTGTGTAGTTGCTCTTCCATTTTTAGCAGCTTTTCTCGCTCACCTTGCAACATGCGCGATACTGGGATCCCAGTCCAACGAGAGAGTATTTCTGCAATTTCGTCTTCGCCTACTTGGTTTTTTAGTAAGCTCATTTCTTGCATTTCAGCTTGCGAGGCTAAATCAAGTTTTCGCTCAAGCTCTGGTATTCTTCCGTATTGCAGCTCCGACATACGCTGTAAATCGCTTGCTCGGCGGGCAACCTCTAAATCAAGGCGCGCTTGTTCAAGCTCAGCTTTAATTACTTGCGTGCCTTGTAACGAAGCTTTTTCTGCGTTCCATACTTCATCAAGCTCTCGATATTGCGCTTCTAAATCGGTAATAAGCTGCTGCATTTCGCTGCGCCGTTTTTGGCTTGCATCATCTTTTTCTTTGGCTAAAGCGTTATCTTCAAGTTTTAATTGAATAATACGGCGCTCAAGCTTATCTAAAGACTCAGGCTTAGAATCTATTTGCAGACGAATTGACGAGCCAGCCTCATCAATTAAATCAATGGCTTTGTCGGGTAATTGTCGGTCGCTAATATAACGATGCGATAAATGCGCAGCAGCAACAATGGCTGGGTCAGTAATATCCACCGAATGATGTAACTCATAGCGCTCTTTTAAGCCGCGTAAAATGGCAATCGTATCTTCAACTGAGGGCTCTTCAACCAATACTTTTTGAAAACGACGCTCAAGTGCAGCATCTTTTTCTATGTATTGGCGGTACTCATCAAGCGTAGTGGCGCCCACACAGTGTAGCTCGCCTCGAGCCAGCGCTGGCTTTAACATGTTGCCAGCGTCCATAGCGCCGTCGGTTTTACCGGCGCCCACCATGGTATGAATTTCATCAATAAACAAAATCACTTGGCCTTCTTCTTTGGCCAGTTCGTTAAGCACCGATTTTAAACGTTCTTCAAATTCACCGCGGTATTTAGCACCCGCCACCAGCGCGCCTAAATCTAGCGATAAAACACGCTTACTTTTTAGGCCCTCTGGCACTTCACCATTTATAATGCGCTGGGCTAACCCCTCAGCAATGGCCGTTTTACCTACCCCTGGCTCACCAATAAGCACGGGGTTATTTTTGGTACGGCGCTGCAAAACTTGAATCGTGCGGCGAATTTCGTCATCGCGCCCAATAACGGGGTCGAGCTTACCTTGTTCTGCGCGCTCGGTTAAATCAATGGTGTATTTTTCAAGTGCTTGTCGGGTTTCTTCGGCGTTAGGGTCATCGACCTTTTGGCCACCGCGAATTGCTTTTATGGCACTTTCTATTTTAGTTGCAGTGATATTAAGCGCTCTAAAAATATCACCTAAAGGGCCTTTGTCGTCACAGGCCGCTAGTACAAATAATTCGCTCGAAATATACTTATCTTTACGCTTTTGCGCGTACTTATCACATAAGTTAATAAGCGAAGCCATATTATTAGAAAGCTGTACGTCGCCTCCTACTCCTTCAACTTTAAACAGCTTTTCTATTTCTTGAGAAAGCTTGGTGTTGAGCTCATCTGCACTCACGCCTGCTTGAGCAAGCAAAGCACGCACACTAGAGCCATTTTGCTGTAAAAGCGCATACATTAAATGTACAGGTTCAATAAATTGATGATCGCGCCCTAATGCTAGCGACTGAGCATCTGAAAGCGCAGATTGAAATTTACTTGTGAATCTATCTAGACGCATGAGGGTTTACCTATTTAATAAACTAATTGCTTAATAAATGGGTATGTTAATAGAATTGTTCAAGGTGTTAAGATGAATATTGTGGGGAAATAGTGTTTATTTGCGCCAGATCAAACTTGCCATGCGCCCTGTTTTGCCTTCTCGCCGGTAAGAAAAAAACAGTGACCGCTGAGAAACAGTACAATAATCGCCACCGCTAATATTTATAACGCCTAATTGCTCAAGTTCGATGCGAGCGATTAGGTAAATGTCGCACAAATATTTTTTATTGCTTTGCAATTTAAACGCCTCTTTAAACAGCGGGGATTTTGCAATAAACCGCGAAGCGACCTCGTCGCCAACTTCAAATCGCTCAGCACCAATAGCAGGCCCAAGCCACGCATATATTTGCTTACTAGGCGCGCTAAAACAGGCAAGCGTATTTTTTATGATCCCTTTTTCGAGACCACGCCAACCACCATGCACTGCTGCAACTTCACGGCCATCATGGCTTGCAAGCAAAATAGGTAGGCAATCTGCACTCATAATAGCAAGAGGCTGATTTTTAACTTGGGTATACAACGCATCAGCAGTGTGTAATGTTTGAAAATCAAAATCTGCATCAACACAGAGCACATCGGCACTGTGCACTTGATTAAGCCAAAGTGCCGGTTTTGGGAGGGATTGCTCTACCAAAGCACGGTTTTTTAGTACGTGCTCTGGAGTATCATCAACATGTAAGCCTAAATTTAAGCTGTTAAAAGGCGGCTTTGACACGCCGCCTTCTCGGGTGGTACTGCACGTACCTACCGAGGTTAAATCAGGCCATGGTGCTGACAAAAAAGTCATTAATACTCTATGTCAGGGTTAGCTTTTGTATCTTCTCTAAGCACCTGAGTCATTGCCACCATGTCATCTGGAATAGGCGCTTGCCAGGTCATCATTTCGCCCGTAATAGGGTGCGCGATACTTAATTTTACTGCATGTAGAGCTTGACGATTAAATGTACGTAACATTTCAAATAGCTCTGGCGTAGCACCTTTAGGTGGACGAGGACGGCCGCCGTAGGCTCTATCACCAATTAACGGGTGGTTTATATGCGCCATATGAACACGAATTTGGTGTGTACGTCCGGTTTCTAGGCGGAGGCGTAAACGTGTATGAGCACGGAATTTTTCAGCAACACGGTAATGTGTAATGGCAGGCTTACCCATTTCGTGAACTGCCATGTGTGTACGCTGCGTAGGATGGCGGCCAATCGGCTTTTCAACCATGCCACCTGCTGTCATAGTGCCATTACATAGAGCTTCGTATTCACGCGTGAAGTTTTCACGTTTTTGCAGTGCTTTAACTAGATGTGTTTGCGCCTGAATAGTTTTAGCCACCACCATTAAGCCTGTAGTGTCTTTATCTAGACGGTGCACAATACCAGCACGCGGTACGTTAATAATATCCGGAAAATGATGTAACAGTGCATTTAACACTGTGCCATCTGGGTTACCTGCACCAGGGTGGACGACTAGGCCCATAGGTTTGTTGATAACCAAAATATCGTCATCTTCATAAACAATGTTTAATTTGATATCTTGTGCTTCGTATTCGCGTGGTGCTTCAATGCTGGTTTCAACATTTACAACTTCACCTCCGAGTAGTTTTTCTCGCGGTGTGTTATAGATTTCACCGTCAACGGTGATTTTATCATCCAATATCCATGTTTTTATACGTGAACGTGAATAATCAGGGAACAATTGCGCTAATACTTGGTCTAGACGTTTACCACCTAACTCGGTAGGAACCTCGGCTTGAAGTGAAATTTGTTCTGACATTAGTAACTTTACCCAATTTACCAGTGCAAGCTGTGCCTGACTGGGTTAGAATCGCTTTTAATAAAAGCATAATATAATACGCATAGTTTACTCGGTTTTACCGCCGTGGCCTAGCCGAAGACATCGAAGGTAACAAATAAAATGATAAATAAAATAGGGAAACGTGCATTCGCCATTGTTTTTTCAGCTTCTGTACTTACTTTAGGGGCCTGTTCTTCTGCGCCTGACCAAGAAGATATCCAACGCGTTCCTAACAAATCTGCACACGCTTTGTATGAAGATGCAAAACAAACACTTGACTCTGGTTTATACGCCCGAGCAATTGAGTTATTAACCGCTATTGATTCACGCTACCCATTTGGGCCTTTCTCAAAGCAAGTACAAATGGATTTAGTGTATGCCCATTACCAATCAGGTAATACAGAACAAGCATTAGCGACTATCGACCGCTTTATTCGTTTAAACCCAAATCACAAAGATTTAGATTACATGTACTACATGCGTGGTTTGGTTAATATTAAAGCTGATAAAAATGCTTTCCAAGAGTATTTTGGCATAGACAGAGCTGACCGCGATGCCAACCGTACCCGTGTTGCATTTACCGATTTATCAACGCTTGTAAAACGCTTTCCAAAAAGTGATTACGCACCAGAGGCTAAACGCCGCTTAGTGTGGCTATTAAACCGCATGGCGCGCTACGAGCTAAAAGTAGCAAACTACTATTACGAACGTGAAGCTTACCTAGCGGCCGCTAATCGTGGTAAGTACGTTGTTGAGCATTACTCGCAAAGCAGCTATTTAGATCCAGCCCTTGAGATGATGGAAAAAAGCTACGAAAAGCTTGGCTTGAAAGATTTAAGTGAGCACGCAAGACTAACGCGTGAATACAATAAGTCGAATAAATAAGTTTGATAGCGGTTTTTAATCAAACCTAAATTGTTTAAAGCCCTCACTGAGGGCTTTTTTATTACCTAAAAACAAGGTTACCTGATGCTAATAGTGCTTTATATTACTTAGTGGTTAGCCTTCGCACCACACCGGTCATATCAATAGCACAGCACTACACGCATGTTACAAAGAGGTGCACCGTGTGGCCCTAAGCTTGACTTTTTACTGGCGCAAAAACAAAAAAGGTAAGCCTAAGCTTACCTTTTAGTTAACTCATTATGGGTTATTAAAGTTCAAAGTCTTTTTTGAATTTTAAACCAAACTCGCTACGGTCATTACTGCGCATTACACCAACAAAACCTGACTGCTGCAAACGACCTACATCGTAAACCTCATTTAATACGTTTTCACCGTATAAGGTTACTTCCATATCGCCATACGGGTTAGTGTAAGAAACATTAAAACCAACTAACTCACGCGAATCAATAGTTTCACTTTCATTGTAAACTGACTGGCCTTGCATTTCACTTCTGTAAGAATAGTTAGCATTAAATGCAACGGTTGCACCGCTGTCTAAATCCATAAAGTAAGAAGGGGCTACCATTACAGTCCAACGTGGCGTTAATGCTGGCGAATCACCTTTACCAATACCTTGTACGCCTGCATCAACTTCTGTGATTTCAGAATCTAAGTAACCGACAGAGCTGCGAATTGTAAAGTCGTCTGTAATGGCAACAGTGGTTTCAAGCTCAATACCTTGCGCTTTAGACTCACCGGCATTTTCAACAATCGTTACAAAACCACCGCCTGCAGTAGGGTCTGAAAATGGTAAAGCAAGGTCAGTATAATCTGTTACAAATACAGCCAACATCATAGATACATTTTCATGTACTTGGCCTTTTAAGCCCATTTCGTAGTTAATCGCTTTGGTTTCATCAAACGATACAAACTGATCTGGGCCACCAAAAGGACGCGGAGGGAAGCCACCGGTTTGGTATCCTTTTTGAATTTGACCATATACATTCATGTTATTGCTGATTTGATACGATGCGTTTACATCCCACGTTACAGCGTCAAACTCTGCACTTACGTATTTACGTTCAGCAAATGTAGGGAAAATCGCATCGGCATCTTTCTCATCTTTTGAATAACGAAGTCCACCGCCAATACTTAAATCATCTGTTAAATCATAACTTGTATTAAAGTATACAGCGTATGAGTTTGTTTCTTGGTTAATTTCAAATTCGCCATAACCACCAAATGAAGGTGTTACACCATCGTTTAATAAACTATTTGGTGTATTAAATGGGCTAAATACAAATGGACCTGAACGTGTAAAGCCATCCTCATTAAAGAAATAAAGGCCTGATACAAAGTCCATATTGTCATAGGTAGCATTTAGTTGAATTTCAAACGAGTATTGGTCTGCACCACCCTCTTCTGGGAACTCAGATAAGTTAAGTGGTGACGCATCATCATCAAGTCCACCTTCGTATTCAGAAGTACGGTAACTTGAAATAAATTTAGCCGTGTACGTATCATCAATTGCCCAATCAGCGGTAAATGACGTCCCCCACCCTGAGTAAGAGGTAGATTCAATACCCGCAACAGTAGTGCCTAAATCATCTGGGTCAGAAGGAATTAGATCCTGTGTTAATAGTGGGAAGTCACCATTAAATACATCGTTTGCATCAAGCGGCTCAGTTAACTCAATAGTGTAAGGTGATTGACCTGATTCGTTATCAACACCGTCAAGTGAAAAAGTTAACGCTAAATCACTAGTGGCCTGCCATTTAAGGGCTACGCGGCCACTAAACTCTTCTTCTTCACCAATTTCTTTTTCTGGGTTAGCTAAATTAACTGCTTCACCCACACCGTCGCGTGTTTTGTAAGATGCACTTGCAGACATGCTCACGTCATCAGTCAACGAGTTATTAAAGTAAACATCGCCAGCAATACGTCCGCGACTACCAATTTTAGCCGAGGTTGTAACAATCCCTTCGTCACCGGGCTGCTTAGTAATTACATTTACTGCGCCACCTAATGTATTACGACCATATAATGTACCTTGTGGACCACGAAGAACTTCAACACGCTCTACATTTGGTAACGATAAGTTTGACCCCATTTGACGGCCTAAGTAAACACCATCTAAATAAACACCTACACCCGGATCGGTTGTAATTATGTGATCTTGCAGACCAATACCTCGAATAAACACAGAGGCATGCGCCGCATTACCTACACCGTAGCGAGTAATATTTAAGTTTGGAACGTATTTACCAATATCTTCTAGGTTGCTCATATTGGCTTTATCAATTAAGTTAGCACCAATTGATGTGATAGCGGTTGGAGATTCAAACAAGCTCTCTGTACGTTTACGAGCTGTAACTTCAATTTTTTCAAACGCGTCTTGTTTTGCTGTTGTTTTAACTTCTTCAGCATTTACAGAGGTAGTGAGTGCAGCAACAATTGCTAGGCTTAACTGTGAGAGTTTGCGTAGTTTCAAAATATTCTCCAAAGGATACCGTATAATTTAATTATGCGAACTTATTGGCTAAGGCAATAAGTTTTGGGCATAAAAAAAGACGCTTAATAGCATCTTTCCTCTGGAAGGGCATTATATTACATATTTGTGAAGAAATGTATAAAACTTTTCATTTAGTAAACATAAAAGTACTAATTAATTATAACTTTTGATTTTTATTGGATAACTTACGTGAAAAAACTCCCTCTATAAAATGTAGACGCTGCTATTTTTTATATTAACTATGTTACCTCTGCTGTTCACATACAAAGCCTTCATTATTCCATAAAATACACCAATCTACGCTAGGTATAGCTTATCGGACTATGCACTATGATTGATATTAACCAAAAATAGCAATATAGTATTACTATTGCATCTATGGACAGAAATTATGGATATTAAAAATACTCCAATACACTATATAAAGTGCTTTAATAGTCCAGACTATACTTCACTTTTCTGTGTAGCAGCTAACTACAATATTTTATTAGTTAATTACCAAGCACTTAACGTAATAACGACCTATGAACTTATCAACAAGTTTATGCAGGACAACGGATATAAAAGTTTAGTTATATTTGATGTACCTAAAAATAGTGACGTATTAGCTTTAAAAGAATGGCCTAATTTAAAGGGCCTTTTCTATGAAAGTTCAGATGATTCACTTTTTCAACAAGGTCTTGAAGCCATTGAACAAGGTAAACTTTGGTTTCCACGTGATGTCACTGACAGCTGGATGAGGCAAATGTTAGCCTCTGAACAACAAACCACCTTGCAATCTAGTAATCTCACTTGTAAGGAAATTAAAGTATTAAATTTGCTTTTCTCCGGTTTACACTCTAGCGCCATTGCAGATAGTCTATTCATTAGTGAAGCCACTGTAAGAGTGCATTTACATAAAATTTATCAAAAAATATCTGTAAAAAATAAGCAACAAGCATTACTTTGGTGTCAAAAAAACCTAAGTAAAGTCAATAGTTAAGCGGGCTTATTTGAAAGCGTATTACATCTGAATACTCACCAGCAGCTTGACGTGTAAAGTCCTCCAACTGAATACTAAGCGGTATAAAAAACTCCGTCTGCCCAGAGTAAGAGAAGTTTAAACTTGAAGGCTTTGCTAAGTTAATTTCTTCTGCGCCTAACTGCAATGTATAGTTAATACCATATTTAGTACTATAAATAGCATGTATTAAACGACTTTTATTTTCTGAAGCTACATTAAGTTGGACATCAGTGTTGGTTACTATTTGTAGACTGGGTAACATTGAATAGGTTTGTGCAGGCTTTAACTCCCCCAAATAAACTGTGTTAGAAAAAGTGTTATAGCCTAATAAAGATAAACTAGTACGTGGTTGGATGTTCGTTTCAATTTCAATCTCTTTCTCATCCATAATTTGTTTACTTTCGTCATAGAGTATCAACTGAAGCCTATCATTGTAGTTCCCCGCTTTCACGGGGGTCCCTGCAGGTATTACCAAGCTAATATCAACTACGTTATTGCTTAATTTCACATGACTAATTGTCCTGCTTAATAACTGGTTTTCTAATAGAATTTGATAATCGATAACTTGAGAGTTACTTTTGAAGTAGCCTTGATTTTGAGAAGAAATACCAAAATACAAGGTACAACCCGCTGTATTTACTGTACTTATTCGAATTACTTTCTCAGCATCGACTCGTGATCTTATGTTGTAAAAAGACAAGTCATCAAACAAATATTCAACTTCACCAATACTTGCATCACACTGAGCATTAACTCTACAAGCTAAAGATAGCGTAAATATACTTATTGCTAAATACACAATTTTAATGAACATAAATAACCCCTTTTCTTTGAAGTTGTTCTGCATCACGAACGTCTATAAAAAATTTAGTATTGACTTTATTTTGCAAGGTTACTTCATAGCGACAAGGAGCAAGGCCTGTTATAGCAAAGCGGCCTCGCTTATTTGTGAAAAAGGTATACTCTTTACCAGATGCATCACTTGAACAAATGGCCTTTCCAACCATTAAGGCTAAGGGAGCCTCGTCCTTGCTTCGAAGAGTTGCAATAACAGAAATATTTGCTGCAGTGCCAATTATTGCTTTGTGCCCAGTTTTATACTGCGGGTAAAAACTAAGCATGCCAGAGCCTATGTCATAGCCGGGGGCTAAATCATCAATATCAACAGGAATGTTTATGCTGTCATATGAGCTCAAGTCATTGAGCAATATAGTTTTAAAGTCGCTATTATCGGCTCTATACTCGTCCTCAACTCGGCCTAATGTAATTACTTTATTTTCTAAGCTTTTATGGGCGTTAACGAGTG
Organism: Pseudoalteromonas sp. S3785; assembly: GCF_005887365.1. NCBI lineage: Bacteria > Pseudomonadati > Pseudomonadota > Gammaproteobacteria > Alteromonadales > Pseudoalteromonadaceae > Pseudoalteromonas > Pseudoalteromonas sp. S3785. Next base: position 12,034 of record NZ_PNCT01000007.1, read on the forward strand.
CAAAACTATCGTATATAGGTTTTCCGAATGCCCACATATCGTCTGCAAAAGCGACGCTCGATGCTACACTTAAACGACTTTGATGATAAGCAGAACGGGCATTTAAATCTTTGTAAAAACTTGCATGCTCTAGGTTAGCAGCAAAACGATTTGCGTTATATTGCATGTTTAGATCAAAGATAGTTTTATTTAAATCATTATTTTCGAGCCCTGCTCGTAAGTTCAACGCACCAACAAACCGTTGGTTACTATCTTGAGTAAACTCTAGTCTTGTTTTATCACGTTTGGAGCGATGAGATAATTTAATCCTGTGCTGATTATTGAATTTATAGGTAAATGACAAGCTGAGCCCCCACTGCTTTTCACCTCTGAGGTCATCCCATTGCGCGCCAGCTGTATACCTCCACTGACTGTCGGCTAAGTCTCCTGAAATATTTAAACCCATAGATTGATCAAATTGTTCACCCTCATGTTCACGAGAGATGTTTGCAAAGAAAGATGCTAATGTCCTACTGTTAACATAGTAGCTATAACTCGCTTGCGCATAGTGCTCTGTGTAACGGTTATTGAACGCTTCCTGGGTCCTAAACCCCAAAGCTGTAAAGTATTTTGAAGTGTATTCATAACCAAACGTAAACTCACTTCCTAGGTTGCTCATATTATAGCTACTATAAACTGTACGATAGGCATAACCTTGGTGTTTAGCGAAGCTAAGTGCTCCCTCAAAAGCGAGCTGACCCACCTTAGCAGCATAAATTTGTTTAGTGCCTATTTGCTGAGCGTATTTATCTCCTTGGACTGTAAAGCCTGCAGTCCAACTTGGAGTGAGACCATAATCTAGGTAAGCACTAAGGAAGGGGGAATTTTCCTCATATTTGAGCCTATCGCCAGCTTGAGCCGGTACACCTAAGTGAATTTCATATTCAAGCTGTCCTTTAGCAAATAAATCTAAACCAGTTGCAACATCAAAGTTTACATAGCGAACAACGCCTGCTATATCAGTAATTTTTAGAGAAATATTATTACTACCTTCGCTTATAGGTATATCATCTAAAGAATAAATGCCCGCAACTAAATTAAGACGCTGAATAATACGGCCATCTACATATACCTCCACACTTGAAGGGCTCTGCAAGGTAAAGCTTTGTGAAGCAGTCGGTCTTATAGGCCTATCTGATAATAGAGAAAAGTCATGTGCTAATGAAAAGCCCAATAAACGAGAGGAATTTTGAAAATAGCCACCTGAACTAAAGTTATCCCCAATAGAAAGGCGCATACCTAAGTTTGGTAAATCATGAATTAACCGAGTGCCCCGGCGTTTAAAAATTGAAGAGGAAGGCTGAGATATTTTGTTATATTCAAGCTCATTTTCTACCACCCAGCCTTGCCAACTAGCCACGATTTCGGAGCGTAACGCGTATTGCTCTTGAATTTGCTGCTGTTCTTGATCATCTTGATGAACATAGCTTGCATAAGCGTTGACAAACCCACTGGCTTTTGCTGGTTCAATAGCCTTTAATTTTTTTCTACGTTTTTGCGCACTTAATTTTTGAGGACGAGTTAACTCTACTGGAACAATAATATCCAAGCTAAAATCACTCATATCAAATACAACACTAAAACCCAATTCTTTTAGTGAAGTTACCGCTAATGAACTACCTTTTAACACCTTGAACAGTTCCTCCTCTTTTTCTTCAAGTAATACTTGGCGAAAATGAGGCTCTAACTCATTCCACTTTAAAAAAAGCGCATCATCTTTATCGACTTTAAGTAAAACCTGACCGATTGGACTTTTATTCAGTTGAGCAGACACATTAAGCTCAATTGTCCTGTTAGAAGGATTAATTTTTGAAAACACAGTAAGTGGAAAAAAGAACATAGCGAATAAAAACGCAGCTGTAATTTTCATTGCACTAAATCTAAACTTAAATGCTCCACCTTGCCTCTTTCAATATTTTCTGGGAGCTTAATTTTTATGGTTTGTGTAGCATACGGCGCAAAAAAAACATCGTATCCATTTTCTAATAAAGCTTGCTTTTCAAACGTAGTCACAACTGATTTATTAGTAGTCACTTTAACTTCGTAATCCCTGAGACGAGTTGCGCCTCTTCCTTCATTTTTTACTTGAGTTAAAAGCTCCCCACTTTCAATTGTTGATGTGAGTATTTTTAATTTTGGTAAATACTCATCCATGTGCACGTGAACAACTAAATTTACATTCATTAATATTTTAAGTTGCGAGGTATCGCTATCGATATTAGAAGCCAAAGGCTGCTCAACTAAACTTACTTGATAGCTTTTATCATATTTCGGAAAACTCTCGGCAATCCACCTAAATTGAATTTTCTGGCCTTGCCCCTCTTGTAAAAATAAAGAGGGAGGAAAGACCCATAACGGAGAGTCTTCCAGCTTTTTTAAAGATGGGTTGGGTGTGGAAAAATCAATTTCGTGTACTTCAATATCAAATGCAATTTCTCTGGGTAATTGATTATAAACCAGACTAGATGGTATTTTTGAAGGCTCCTGCGGGGATAGTGTAACCACCATAGGTGTTACTTCAAGTGCATCAACCGAAATAGTAATACTCCAAATTAATATTACTAAACATCGACTGAGCCACTGAATACTAAACATTAGAATACAACCTCTAGCTGACTATCATCAGCTTGAAATTCTTTAGGTATCGATATTGCAATATTGCTTTTTGAATTGGGTAGTAGAATTTTCCCTGAAAGAGCTTTGCTTAGCTCCATACCTTCTAAAGTTAATACTTTACCTTTAGATTTAATATTCCATTGACCTTTAGAAAGACGTAAGTATTTATTTCCTCGATTTTCTAACGACACACTCCATTGATTTTCTGCTAATTGTTTTTTTTCTTTAACTATAAGGTTAGCTTTAGCATTTTCAGGCACAACATTAAATAGGGTTCTAAAACTAAGTGACATACCAACCCCAGACTGCGCATTATCATTTAGATCTACCGACACTTGTTCTACGGTAATTCTGTACGACTTGGAATGTTTAATAATAGGCTCCCCGATATATCTAACGATAATCGATTGACTATTTCCAGGTGGGATGATTGTTGTCATAGGAATAATTAAAAAATCGTCTTCATTTTCCTCTAAAGACTCGACTCCTGTATCACTTATACTCATATTATATGCAGAAACATCGATAGTTAACGGTTTATCTGACGGGTTAATAATTCGAAGCGTCTGCTGTGATTGACTACCCTGAGAGCTGAGATCAGCTACCATTGGCCTCACTTGAAAGGCGTTAGCCGAAAAAGAAAACAAACAGAATATTAATATAAGTAAAGCATGCATAGAATTCCCTCCTAAATAAAGGCAGTGGTTATTCACTGCCTTTTTAATTTAACTTTAGTTTGCTGTTACTGTTAGCATTAATGTATCTGCATACGTACCAGCATATACAGGTGCTTGAGTAACTTCTAAATCAATCATCCCTGCTACGCCTGAAGTTGCTAAAGTATTACTTCCGCCACTGCTTTGAAATGCACTTTGATCATTCGTTCCATTCTCGGCTGACAAAGTAAAGTCATATGGGCCTGCTGTTAAATGAGCAGTGTATCCTACACCTCTGTCTTCATGATCAGCGTTTTGAAGGTGCCCTTCAGAAGTAGTTAACGTAAGTGTTGCACCATCTACATCATTACATTTCAAATCAAAGTTAACTGTTTTTGTATTGCCTAGTGCAAGTGCTGGAAAGTAATGAGTTGTTGCGATATTGCTTACTTCACATATAGACTCAACTGCACCACCTACGTTTAAGTTTTCTGCTAATGCTGAACCTGAAGATAGTGCCGCGATTGCTGATATTACGATTAGTTTATTCATTGTTATATTCCTTATCCATGTGACATATAGTTTGTTATGTTTAATAAATGTGCGCTTAAAGCACCCCACCTGATACTACTGATGGTGTCATTTCTATGCGGATCACATCCTGGTAACTTCCTGCATAGATTAAGGGGTCATCTAGAGTTAACTGAATCTGAGCAACACTATCAAAAATAATTTCATTAATATCAAAACTGTAGGTCGATTTGATTGCCTGTGCCGATACAGACACAACGTTTTTGGCACCTTCCAGTGACCAGTTAATATTATATGAACTTATATTATTGCTTTGCTCATGACTTAAGCCGCCATTGAGAGATTGCATTGATATTCGCATTGGCGAATTACAGTTAATTACTAATGTTGTATTAGCAATGCCATTAGAAGAAAACGCTAGGTTATTACTTTGTGGAGTAAATTCACACACTGGAGCGATATAGCCCAGCAATGTAATACTTACTTCATCGTTGCTATATGCATTGGATGCTAAGCAACATAATACTAACCATGTTAGCCTCTTCATCATTGCCACTTCCTTTGAACTACCTTGCTAATACAGGGGTAATGTTAAGCTAAAATTCAGGTTTAGGAAGTTGTTATTTGATTACAAAACAAGAAGGTGAACTAAATAAATAATGTGAATATATAGCGCCTATTATAAACATTTGAGTGGCTATGAACCTTTAGAGATAATCATATTGTGACTATCTTTCTCTTTAAGTCCGCTGTAGCGCTATGTTTAGTGTTTATAAACTATTAAAATATAAAAAAATCAAGCATAAACAGCAAAATAAACAGTAATTACTATTTCCTAAATCATTAGCTAAACAAACTCAATAAATTTAAAAGTTTTTTAACTTTAATAAAATCAATAACTTCGTTCTAGTAAAAACCCATGAGTTAACAATTGTAAACTCGAAATAAACTAAATTCTCAGTTCTTTTTTAACTAACTAGCTAAAATTATTAGATAAATACTAAATTCACTTCTATAATCCCCCTGAAATCAACATCTAAATAACAAATAGGAAATACATATGAAAAAGCTATCTGTAGCAGTAGCAATATGTGCCGCACTTGCAACAAGCGCTGCAAGCGCTGAAGTTCGTATAAATGGTTTTGCATCTATAGTAGGTGGTAAAACCCTAGACAGTGATCAGACTTTATACGGATATGATGATGACATCTCTTTTAAAAACGAGAGCAAGTTCGCCTTACAACTCTCTGCTGATCTTCAAGAAAAACTAACTGCGACAGCGCAAATTATTGCGCGTGGAGAAGATGACTTTGACGCAACATTTGAATGGGCATATGTTACCTATGAATACAGCGATGAACTGCAATTAAGCGCGGGTAAAATGCGTGTTCCTTTTTACAAATACTCAGACTTTTTAGACGTTGGCTATGCTTATCGTTGGGTTCGTCCACCGCGTTCTGTATACGGTATTCCATTTTCTACTTATGAAGGACTTAGCGTAGTATATAACAGCCAATTAGGTGACTGGGATTCTACATTACAAGGGTTTTATGGCGCTTTTGATGGCGATATAGATGTATTTGGAAACGAGCTACCTGCAGAATTGAATAACTTAGGTGGTATTAACTGGAGCGTTTCTTACGACTGGTTTAGCGCAAGAGCTGCATACATTGTGGCCGACACTAGCATTTCTATAGATAACAGTGATTCAAGTAACTTAAGTGCCCTAAATGGTATTATTGATGTACTTAATGCAAGCGGTTTAACCAGCACAGCGAACGACCTTATCACTGACGAAGATGAAACAACTTTTTTCGGGATTGGTTTCTCTGTTGACTATGATAACTTTTTATTTGATGCCGAATATACTCAGTTTGAAGTCGAGGGAAGTATTTTGGCTGAGCAATCACAATACTATGCCTCAGCTGGCTACCGTATAGATAATGTTATTGTTCATGTAACTTATGAAAAAAATGATGATGAACATGATTCATCACGCTTTAATACACTCGAATCAATTCCATTATTAAATACAAACGTAAACCTCGCCCTTGATAGCATGCGAGCAGAGAGTAACGTATACACCATTGGCGCGCGCTATGACTTCCACCCTTCAGCTGCATTTAAAATTGATTTTAGTCGATTTGACGATGACGTAACGAACCTTGAAACTGATGTAGTAGCTGTTGGCGTTGACTTAGTATTCTAATTGGAGCGAAATATGAAAAAATTAATCCTAGCAAGTGTACTGTCGCTATGTACGTTTAGCGCCTCAGCTGAAGTAGCGGTGATAGTAAACCCAGGCAATGCAAGTGCACTTGATGCCGATACAATTAAAAAGATTTACCTAGGAAAAGCAAAATCATTTGCTAACGGTAATAAAGTTAGCCCTGCTACTCAAAATGGTACCGCTGTGGCTGATGAATTCAATTCTAAAGTAGTTGGTAAATCAAGCAGCCAATTAAATGCCTATTGGTCAAAACTTGTTTTTACAGGTAAAGGTACACCACCAGAAAAATTTGATTCTGACCAGGCTGTTATTAATTTTGTTGCTAGTAATGGCGACTCAATTGGTTACATAGACAGCAGCAAGGCAACAGATAAAGTTAAGGTAGTTGCTACGTTTTAAGTGCGGTAGCTAGATATAAAAAACCACCGATTAGGTGGTTTTTTTATATCTAAATATTACGGCTATATACTAATATGCTTAAACAAATGAGCAATTGAGTGGCGGACAAGTGTGTAGATAGCGAGGCAAAAAAAACGTTATTTAGTTGCTCTAAATAACGTTTTTTGAATGCAACTAGCACTTGGCTTAGCCTCTAAAATGTTTAAGTATTATTACAGATTAATATTACTCAATTTTAAACTTCGCAGTCGCATCTAATAGGTTATCTGAAAGGTAGTGCAGGTTTTTCGCTACATCCCTTACCGCCGCGAGTGAGTCCATTGTATCTTCAAACGATTCATGCATATTCGTCACATTTTCTACGACCATCGCAGCAACGGATGTTTGCTCCTCTGTAGCAGCGGCAATTTGTGAATTCATACCATTTATTTCTAGCATTTGCTCTGCAATTTTTTCTATCGACACACCAGTTTTCTCTGCGGCTGTTGCATTATCTGTGGCCATATCACGCGCAGATGTCATCGCCGTTACCGACTCATTTGCAGCCTCAGTCAATGTGCTTAGTAACTCACGAATTTCATTTGTAGAGTGGGCAGTACGTGATGCAAGCTCTCTTACTTCATCTGCAACCACAGCAAAACCGCGACCATGCTCACCCGCACGGGCCGCTTCTATAGCAGCATTGAGAGCTAATAAATTAGTTTGCTCAGCAATAGATGTAATTACATTAAGGATTTGAGACACATTTTTTGTATCATCCGCTAGCTTATTAATTGTTGAAGCTGCTTGATTTATTTCATCACTCAACGTTCGTGAGGCGCTGACTGACATTTGAACTTGAGTTCTGCTTTGCTCTACCTCTTTTTCTGCGGTTTGCGCTGCATTTGATGCACTTGCCGCTGATTGAGAAATATCACCCACACTTTGCTTCATCTCTTCCATAGACTGTTTAACCACCTCAGCCTCAGTTGTTTGCTTTGTGGTTGCGCGCTCAGCCTGCTCCATACCTTGCACTAAGCGAGTTGAATTTTCCATTAGTGGCTCACATACCGCGATTACCTCAAGAACTGTTTTTTTCAACAGAGCGATAAATGAGTTAAAGTTAATCGATACTTGACCAATTTCATCCTCTGAATTAACGCTCAGATTAGTGCTCAGTGACCCTTTACCGTTCGCCAGTAAACTCAGGTTATTAGCCGCATCACTCGCAGAAGCAGCAATACGTTTAGCAATCCAAATAGCCATAAATAGCAGTAAAATTAACGAAACAATAGATACCACTAGCATAAGCGTAAGGGCGTGATCAGAACGCTCTTTTGTACTTGCAACTAGCTCAAAGAAACGAGCGTCTGCTTTAGCTTGCGCGGTTTTAAACTTTTCAAGTACATCATTATAAAGGGCTGTTTTTTTCTGCGCTTGTTGTTGGATTTTACTAAAATCGGCTGTCCCATTAACCATACCATTCGCAATGCTGGATGATATTTTTTCGTAATTGGCTAATTGTACTTTTGTATCGCTATGAATATACGACGCGTTTATTTGCTCAACCGCATTTATGTTGTTACTTAGTGCATTGTATGTATCTGCTGCTTTTTCTACTAACTCCTGCTCACCAAAAGTAACAGCTTGCGTATAAAGCTCATCGAGCTTTTCTAAAAGGCTTACATTTGCCGATGTTAATTTAACCACCTGATACGAAGACTTTTCCATTTCATCAAGTGCGATTCTATTATCATTCATTGCAAAGTAATTAATCAAAACGATCGCTAGAAATGCTAGAACCGCAATGCTGGTAATAGCATGAATTTTTTTACTTATGCTGAGGTTTTGAAAAGAGAAGCCTGAAGCCATTGTGTATACCTTATTTTGTTGTCTATATCTATTATCGGCTTATTACCTATAAGTGTTAACTAAATTTGTAATATTTCTAGTTTTTTTTACAAATACAGCGAGTATTCAACAACTGGTAAGCTCAAAAAGGACAAGGTGGTTAATAAGCAAGCAAAATGAAATTTTTCCATAAAAAAACCAGTAGCATTACTGCTACTGGTTTTATAATTTGGTGCGGATGGGGGGACTTGAACCCCCACGCCCGAAAGCACTACCCCCTCAAGGTAGCGTGTCTACCAATTCCACCACATCCGCATTTTTAAGCTTTCGCTTAGGTGTTAAACTTATTGACTTATTTGAGGAGTATAAATCGTTTAACGTTAGCTTTACGCTAAATTAGTTTGGTACGTCAGAGCTCTGCTGTTGAGTAACAGGTACATCTTCTTCTGCTGGCGCTACAGTTTCTACTGCAGGTGCCGCTTCAAGGTTTTCCCACTCATCGGTCTTTTTAATTTGACCGGCAGTTAAGTTACCTAACACAATACTTAAAACAAAAAACACTGTTGCTAAGCTTGTTGTTGTTTTGGTCATAAAGTTACCTGCACCTGATGAGCCAAAAACTGTGCCCGAAGCACCGGCGCCAAATGAAGAACCCATGTCCGCGCCTTTACCTTGCTGGATTAAAACCATACCAACTAAAGCTAAAGCAACAACTAAATAAACTACTAATAAAATTTCGTACATCTTATACGGTCCCTTTTGCACTGTTACAGATTGCAGTGAACGAATCTGCTTTTAGACTAGCACCGCCAATAAGGCCGCCGTCTATATCTGGTTGTGCAAATAATAATTCGCTATTTTTTTCGTTAACGCTACCACCATATAAGATGGTAAGCCCTTGTGCTAAATCGCTGTCTAAAGAAGCAATTTTACCACGGATAAATTTATGAACAGCTTGTGCCTGTTCTGGCGATGCAGTCTTACCTGTGCCTATGGCCCAAACGGGCTCGTATGCTATCACAGAATCTTTCAGTGCTGCTACACCTAATTTCTCAATTACCGCATCAATTTGTGCAGCAACTACGTGTTCGGTTTGACCGTTTTCTTGCTCGCTCTCGCTTTCCCCAATACACAAGATTGGTGTTAGTCCTACTTGCTGTGCACGGGCAAATTTTGCGGCTACGGTTGCGTTGCTCTCTTTGTAGATACTGCGTCGCTCTGAGTGGCCTACGAGTACGTACTTAGCTCCTAAATCTTTAATAAGCTGAGCATCCACTTCACCGGTAAAGGCGCCTGGGGTATTTTCGCTTAGCGTTTGAGTCCCCGTGGTTACACCGCTTTCAACCAGTGCTGGTACTAATGGGAATGGAGGAAATAAAACAATGTCTATCTCATTTGATTTAACACTGTTAATGGCATCAGACAGTTGAGTAACAAGCCCTAAAGAGCCATTCATTTTCCAGTTGCCTGCGACCATTGCCTTACGTATTGCCATTTTCCACTCCAGATTAGAAAGCGGGCGAGATATTAACTTTTCTCGCCCTAAGTTACAAGAGGTTATTGTTATCAACCAGTTTATTTGCTCATAGATTCGACAACTGCTGCAATTTTTTGCGCACTGTCTATGACTATTTTTTCTTGTTCGGCTTCAACCATAACACGTACTACCGGTTCAGTGCCTGATTTACGAAGTAAAACACGGCCTTTGTCGCCTAAAGCTTGCTCTACTTGCGCAACCGCATCTTGTACTTTTGGTGCTTGTGTGGGATCTGTGCCAGGTGTGTAGCGTACATTAATCATTTTCATTGGGTACTTTGTGAAACCTGCCCCTAAATCTTGTAATGTACGATTTTGAGCCACCATTGCAGCCAATACCTGAAGGCTCGAAATGATACCATCGCCTGTGGTGATTAAATCAAGATTTAATACATGCCCTGAGCTTTCACCACCAATTTTCCACCCTTTTTGCTGCAGCATTTCCATAACATAACGGTCGCCAACTTTACTGCGTGCAAATTCAATGCCTTTTGCTTTTAATGCATTTTCGAGCCCCATGTTCGACATAACCGTGCCAACAACGCCACCACCAAGCATGTGATCTTCAGCCGCTTGGCAAGCAATAATGTAAACTAAATCATCACCGTCAAATACACGACCGTTATGATCAACCATCATTACGCGGTCGCCGTCACCATCGTAAGCAATACCTACATCGGCTTTGTGCTCTAGCACTTTGCGCTTTAACGTATCAACGTGTGTAGCACCACATTCATGGTTTATATTCACCCCATTAGGCTCGCAAGCATGAGTAATCACTTCAGCGCCTAGCTCACGCATCACCGACGGTGCAATATGGTAGGTTGCGCCATTGGCACAATCTAGTACAACTTTTATACCTTCAAGTGATAAACCTTGAGGGAATTGGCTTTTACAAAATTCAATATAGCGCCCATCAGCACTTACTAAGCGCGAGGCTTTACCAAGCTTATCGGAGGCAACACAGGTCATTGGTTCATCAAGCATCGCTTCAATTTGTAGCTCAACGTCGTCGTCCAGTTTTAAGCCTTGGCCATTAAAAAACTTAATTCCGTTGTCGTAATAAGGGTTATGCGATGCACTAATTACGATACCCGCTTCGGCCCTAAACGTCTGCGCTAGGTAGGCAACTGCAGGCGTCGGCATTGGCCCAAGCAATACAACATCTATTCCTGCGGCGATTAAACCAGCTTCAAGCGCGGTTTCTAACATGTAACCTGAAATACGGGTATCTTTACCTATAATTACTTTTTTTGTTCCACTAAGTGACAAAACTCGGCCAGCGGCCCAGCCTAATTTCATTGCAAACTCAGGGTTAATTGGCGCTGTGCCCACTAAACCACGTACCCCATCGGTACCAAAATATTTTCTTTCGCTCATTATAAAGCTCCTTTTTCGCATGCCTGGAGGACACCAAGCACATCTGCCGTTTCTTTTACATCGTGTACACGAATAATTTTTGCGCCATTTTGCGCGGCAATTAGCGCACCGGCTAAGCTGCCCGCTAATCGCTCATCTGCTTTTCTGTTTAGCAAATTACCTATCATCGACTTGCGTGAAAGACCCGCTAAAAGTGGTAGTTCAAACTTATTAAATGCATTAAATTTAGCCAGTATTTCAAAATTATGCTCAAGGGTTTTGCCAAAGCCAAAGCCCGGGTCGAGGATAAGTTGCTCTACCTTAATACCCGCTGTTTCGCATGCACTTATGCGCTGCTCAAAAAAGAGGTTAATTTGCGCTAACAAATCAGTATAAGTGGGTGCACTTTGCATTGTGCGAGGCTGCCCTTGCATGTGCATCAAGCACACTGCAACATCAGGGTATTTAGCGAGTGTACTTAGTGCACCTGGTTCTTGCAATGCACGCACATCGTTAACTATATCTGCACCTGCTAAAATGCCCTGCTCCATAACCTGCGCTTTACTGGTATCTACCGATATAACACAGTCACTTTTAGCTCTAATGGCTTTTATTGCAGGTATCACACGTTTAAGTTCATCGTCTAAACTAACATCTGGTGCGCCCGGGCGTGTAGATTCACCGCCAATATCAATAATAGTTGCACCCTCGTCTAACAACTGCATTGCCTGCCTTACCGCGTGCGCTGTATCTAAAAACTTTCCGCCATCAGAAAATGAATCCGGAGTCACATTTAAAATACCCATCACACATGGTTTTTCTAAATTTAATTTACGTCCGCGGGGAAGGTTTATTGTGTTAGTCATCGCCAACCTTTGAGTTATTTGATACAAAAAAGCCCCGAAGTACGGGGCTTTTAAAACATTATTTTAACGATTATTCAGCTTTATCATCAAGGTTTGTTTCATCTTTTTTCGATGAATCATCCGGTTTTTGGCTTTCATCAACCGGCTTTTCTTGAGGTGCCACTGTTTTAGTTGGCTTATCGTCTAAACGGTCATGTGCATCTCGTGGTTCACGCACAGGCTGACGCGCCATTAAATCATCAATTTGTTTAGCATCAATTGTTTCGTATTTCATTAATGCATCTTTCATCGCATGAAGAATATCAATATTTTCTTTTAATATATCTTCTGCTCTTTGATAATTGCGGTCAGAGAATAAGCGTACTTCAGCATCAATGACTTTAGCTGTTTCATCAGACATGCTCATTGCGCGACCACCGCCGCCGCCCATGTACATCTCGTTTTGATCTTCAGCGTACAGTAACGGACCTAGTTTTTCACTCAAGCCCCACTGCGTTACCATTTTACGTGCAATATCTGTTGCACGCTCAATGTCGTTACTCGCACCCGTGGTTACTTTGTCTTCGCCATAAATAAGTGCTTCAGCAATTCGGCCACCGTAAAGGCTAGAAATCATTGACTCTAAAAGCTCTTTAGAATGGCTAACACGGTCCTGTTCAGGTAAGTACATGGTTACACCAAGGGCACGGCCACGTGGAATAATCGACACTTTATAAACTGGGTCGTGCTCTGGCACCATACGGCCAACAATAGCATGTCCTGCTTCATGGTAAGCCGTCATTTCTTTCTCTTGCTCACTCATCACCATGGTCTTGCGCTCTGCACCCATCATGATTTTGTCTTTAGCAGCATCGAATTCAGCCATACTTACAACACGCTTATTACCACGTGCGGCATAAAGTGCAGCTTCGTTTACAAGGTTTGCTAAATCAGCACCAGAGAAACCAGGTGTACCACGTGCAATAACTGCCGCTTCTACGTTATCCCCTAATGGCACTTTACGCATATGTACTTTAAGGATTTGCTCACGGCCACGAATATCAGGTAAGCCAACCACTACTTGACGGTCAAAACGACCAGGACGAAGCAATGCAGGGTCTAGTACGTCAGGGCGGTTAGTTGCCGCTATAACAATTATACCTTCGTTACCTTCAAAACCGTCCATTTCTACTAGCATTTGGTTTAGTGTTTGTTCACGTTCGTCGTGTCCACCGCCCATGCCAGCGCCACGCTTACGCCCTACAGCATCAATCTCATCTATAAAGATAATACAGGGTGCAGCCTTTTTAGCTTGCTCAAACATATCGCGTACACGAGATGCACCAACACCAACGAACATTTCAACAAAGTCAGAACCTGAGATAGTGAAAAACGGTACTTTTGCTTCACCGGCTACGGCTTTAGCAAGTAATGTTTTACCCGTACCAGGAGGACCTACCATTAGTACACCCTTAGGAATACTACCACCAAGTTTTTGGAACTTAGAAGGGTCACGTAAAAAGTCTACTAACTCTGTTACGTCGTCTTTTGCTTCATCGCACCCTGCTACATCAGCAAAGGTTGTTTTAACTTGGTCTTCGCTCATCAGGCGCGCTTTGCTTTTACCAAACGACATTGCGCCTTTTCCGCCACCGCCTTGCATTTGACGCATAAAGAATATCCACACCCCTATAAGCAGCAACATTGGGAACCAAGAAATAAAAATACTTGCTAAAAACGATTGTTCTTCAGGCTGAACGCCTTTCACATTTACATCATTTTTAAGTAAATCATTAATTAAGTCTTCATCGTACATTGGCATTGTGGTTTGAAAACGCTCACCACTGCTTTTAGTACCGGTTATATTACCCGTTCCACGGTCAATAATAACTTCTTGTAAAGAGCCGCTACGCACGTCTTTTACAAATTGAGTGTAACTTGTTTGACGATCAACTTGATCGCCACCATTAAAGCTCTGAAATACTGACATTAGCACAACTGCAATAACCAGCCAGAGTATTAGATTTTTCGCCATATCGCTCAAGGGGTTAACCTCTTGTATCCAATTAATTTAAATTCAACTAAACGCCAAGCAACTGTACTACAGTTTGTAGCCGGTCGCTACTATATATACTTCCCGAGAACGGGCACGTGAGGCATCAGGTTTGCGTATTTTCACTGCTTTAAAACTATTACGAACGTCTTGCAAGTATTGATCAAAGCCTTCACCTTGAAACACTTTAACAACAAATGCACCATTTTTCTTTAATACTTGATGACACATATCAAGTGCTAATTCTACCAAATACATGCTACCCGCTTGATCTACCGAGTTATTCCCGCTCATATTTGGTGCCATGTCAGAGAGTACCACATCAACATTTTTACCATCAATGCGTTTTAACAATGCATCAAGTACGGCTTCTTCACGAAAATCGCCTTGTAAAAAGTCGACCCCCGCAAGTGAGTCCATGGGTAATATGTCACACGCAACAACCTGACCTTTATCAGATACTTTCTCGGCTAAGTATTGTGACCAGCTGCCAGGTGCAGCACCTAAATCAACAACGGTCATACCAGGGCGAAGCAGTTTATCTTTATTTTGGATCTCATCTAATTTGAAAACAGCTCGAGAACGCCAGCCTTTTTTTTGCGCTTGCTGAACATATTGATCATCAAAATGTTCTTTCAGCCATCGCTTTGAACTGGCTGAATGTTTTTTATTTGTCATAAATTAACACGCAACTAATTAGTAATATTCTTTAGATGGCGTTAGAATACCCTTAATTCAAGCCATATTCAGCAAAATTTGTATAAACATGACATTATCAAACAAACAAAAGCAGTTTTTAAAAGGCCAGGCGCATAGCCTTAAGCCTGTAGTTTTACTAGGTTCTAACGGTTTAACCGAGGGCGTAGTCGTTGAAATTCAAAGTGCATTAGAGATTCACGAATTGATTAAAGTAAAAGTACCTACTGACGATCGTGAAACAAAAGCACTTATTTTTGATGCAATCGTTCGTGAAACCGGCGCTACTAAGCTACAAACAATAGGTCACACTGTTGTATTGTATCGTCAAAGTGCAGAAAAAAAGATTCAATTACCACGTGCATAAGTTAATTGTGCAGTGAGCTTTTTATAAAAAAACCAGCATTAAGCTGGTTTTTTTATTATAGGTGCTTAATTATACTTTTTACTTTTAAAAAATAAATTTAAAAGTACGGCTCTGTTTAAGCAATTTAAGGCCTGTTTTATTTAGTGCGTTTGTATTTTAATAAACGGTCTAAAAATTCAGTGGTTAATTCATTTATAACGCCGGTCTCCGCGTTTACAATCAAGCTAAACCCCACATTTAAATGCGGTATAACAACCAAATCACTACGATAGCCTTGCACCCAACCACTATGATAGTACAGCGTTTCATCGTTATAGTTATAAATACGCCAACCTAAACCATAATAAGCTTGTTCTAATTTCCTTTTCCATACGCGTCTATAACGTTCTTTTTTTGTAAGTGTATAAGGGCGTGCTTGTGTAGCAAGTGCTTCTAAAGAAAGTACATCTAGGTTTTGCCCTAATTGCGCTTTTAACCATTTTGCCATATCGGTTGCGCTTGCATTTACGCCCGCAGCTGGGCCAACTTTATAATAGTTTTTTTTCAACTTGGCTGTGTACCAACGTTTTTTTCCTCTAACGTGCGGCAATGCATAATTTTTATCCTGCACCATTGCATCATAGCCTAAGCTGGTATCTCTCATTTTTAATGGTGTAAAAATCCCCTCTTGCAGCCACTGATCATATTTTTTATTGGTACTGCGATAAATTACATCATCAATTAAACTAAACATCACATTCTGATACCCATAGCATTGGCCGGGTTCGCAAATGGGCTTTACTGTTAATAGCTTTTCGACAATATCGGGGTAACTCATTCTTGATTCGATTAAATTGTCATATGCATTAGGGACCAAACCGCTGGAGTGGCTTAATAAGTGAAACACTTTTAAATTGTCTTTATAAACAGTGTCTTTAAAGGCAGGTATATACTCGCTTACCGGTTTAAATAAATCGATTACCCCTTCACTTGCAAGCTTTGCAGTTAACGATCCAGCAAAGGTTTTTGACACCGAAGCCAACCTAAAGCGGGTGTGGCGATTAACCTGTGTACCACTTCTTGCCTTAGTGCGGCCCATGGTGTGAATATAATCAGCGTTACCAATACTCACTATAGAGAGCGCAGCGCCAGGTATACCTTTACTGTTAAGTTTTTTTTCTGCGTAGCGTCCATACTGTTTTACGAATCCATCCCAGTTTGAGTCTGCTTTAGCTATTGCCTTAAGCGGAAGAGATAGACAAATAGCGACCCAAACATACATAAAATTAGTGAGATACTTCATTCGTTACAAATTTATTCTTTTTTAACTACATCTATGAGCATAATATCATGAAGTTTTAGTGGGACTAACGTACAATGTTGCGATTATTGGCTTTTTAAGTGGATGTTAAGTAGTTATGCGTTTTATAGTTGTATCACTTTTTATATTATTATCAGCAGGTTGTGCAATTACCAAACAGCCGGCCGAGCCTTTGGCTTTACCGTTAAAGCCAACATTAAAGAGCGAAACTTACCAGCTTGAGTATAAAACAGAGCACGCATCGCCAAAAGTTAAGTCTGTACAGTTACCGGCGCACAAAGTAACACGCGGCCAAACAGTGCGTATTACAACAGATAAAGCAAGCGTAACAGACACACTATTAAAACAAATAACACAAGCCTTAAACGATAAAGGCTTAGAGGTAACTGATAATAAAAGCAGTGATTACACGCTCGCTATTCATCAGTTAGACCTAGCATTTACTGACGATACCAAATATGCGTTAACCCAGCCTGAAAACCCTTACCCTTTATTTGCAAAAGTAGCGCAGCAATACCCTACTCAGCAATGCGCCACCATACTCGCGCAAGTAAGTATGCGCATTACGCACCGTGCTTCAGGCGATGTGGTATGGTTTGCAAAATCATCAATAGACAGCGCAAGCTTCCACCGTGAGCCTTTATTGTTTAGCTTTGCCCAAGAGCAAAAAATTACTAATGAGTTAGAAGTCGCAACATTTGTACATCAGCAAAATACCGAGCAAGCCCGTATAGCGCGCGCAGGTAAAGAAGTAACTGTACCGCCTTTTAAAACCATTACTAAATTAAGCAGCTTAACTAAATTACAAGGTCCATGTACGCGTACCGAAGTGAGCGCCTTAACACCTATGATGCAATATTACTTAAGCAGTATTTTAATTGACAAAATAAAAGTGCGATAACGTAAAAAACTACATTTTTTTACAGATTCAAGGATTCACTTACTAATATACTACGTTTAATAACACATAATAATTAGGTCCCCAGGGATGAAAATCGCTTTCTTACAGCATACTTTAATTAATAGCGTATTGCTTTGCGCCAGTTTTTTGAGCTTTCAAAGCCAGGCAAGCAATCGATACTATGCTGATAACACGCTAGAGCCTACCCAAGGTTTTGCGTGGGATTGGAGCGCTGGGGCTGGTTATTATGTAGAAGACTCTTACCTAATTGGCCTTGACTCATACGACGATGGTATTGAACTCGATTTAAGCCTGGCCATTTCCTACGAAAACTTTTACCTCGACTTTGATCATAACCAGTTAAGCGGCGGTTTAGTCGTCGGTTACAGCCTTATAGATAAATTTGATTGGGGCCTAGATATATTGGGCACTAATACACAAGCCGGATTTGACGAAAAAGGCTTAGGTTTTTACAACCATGGTGTAATAGAAGAGCTTGCGGGTATAAAATCGCGTAATTACGATTTTGATGCCGGACTTAGATTAACGCGCCGCTTTGAAAACTCGCAAATTTCGTTTGAGTTTTTACATGACATTACAGGTACACATAACGGTTGGGTATTAAACACCTTTTTTAGCCACATTTTGCCATGGCGTAATTGGGAGTTTAGATCAGGGGTGGGTATAAGCGCTTACTCGGGCAGTTTTACAAACTATTATTTTGGTATAGACGCCGACGAAGCCACCGCTAATCGCCCTATTTACACCCCGAATGGCAGCACCAGCATTATGTTTGAATTTCATGCTGAGTACCCTATATCTCAAGATTGGGTATTTTTGTCTGGCTGGTTAACAACGTGGTTTTCAAAAGAAATAGACGATAGCCCTATTATTTCACAAGGGTATCAGCATAAAGCCAAGGTAGGCCTGCGTTATGTATTTTAAATGGATCTGTTTATTATTGATCTTCCCTGCTATTTCATCTGCTAAAACAACAGATAAAACAGCCCCCTTAATTGCGCTTCCAGACACCTGTGTAGCACTGCGTGAGGGCCGCAATTGCTATGCTGATATTACACTTAGTTGGCAACAGCCGACTATTGGAAACTACTGCTTACGAGACGCAACATCAAAATATATTATGCAATGTTGGTTAAAACAACAACAAGGCGTATTCGAATATACATTTGACTCCCAGCACAGTATTTCTTTTGAACTGTTTGATAGTAATACAGCCCAAATTATTGCCACCACTGAAGTTAAACTTCAGTGGGTTTATCAAAATAGACAAAAAAAACGCCGTTGGCGCCTATTCTAATCTACTAAGGAAGCTTTATGGATAATTACGGCACTATTTTATTAGTCGAAGATGACGCCTCTCTAGCCCAATGGGTGGCAGAGTACTTAACCGAACAAGGCTATACGACCCATGTTTGCCACCGCGGTGATGAAGTTATAAGCCAAGTAAAAAACTTAAACCCTACCATTGTGCTACTCGACATTATGCTACCAGGCCAAGACGGTATAAGTGTGTGCAGAGAACTACGTAGTTTTTACACTGCCCCCATTATTATGTTGACCGCCCGCGATGATGAAATGGATGAAGTTATTGGCTTAGAAGTAGGGGCAAGTGATTACATCATGAAACCAGTGCGTCCTCGCGCATTATTAGCCCGTATTAAAGCAGCGCTGCGCCTGAGCAGTGAACCAACTAAAGTGCCTAATGACAGTGTGATAAAAGTAGGCGAACTCAGTATCGATACTCAATCTCGCAGTGTAACATTTAACAAGCAAGATATTACTATTTCCAGTGCTGAGTACCTGTTACTACACTATTTAGCAAGTAATGCAGGCCAAGTGGTTTCGAGGGATGCAGTGTTTAAAGCAACGAAAGGCCGTGAGTATGATGGACTTGATAGAAGTGTGGATGTATTAATCTCCGCGCTTCGCAAAAAGTTTCATGATGATCCTCAAAACCCAGAAAAAATAAAAACAATTTGGGGGCGTGGTTATTTACTTGTTGCCACTGCGTGGGAAGAGTGACCGTGGCGCTTTAAATGAAAAAATTTTACATTTCACTACTCGGTAGTGCGCTACTATCTATTGTTGTATTGGGCTGGCTAATTGATGCATTTAGCCAACAAACACAAACACCCCATGATGAATTTAGCCTACAAAGCCAAATGATCAACGGCTTTAGTAAGCATTTAGCTAATGTAGCTACCTCTGAACGCGCAGCTTATGTAAAGCAATTGGCAAGCGACTTTAATGTAAAACTCGATTATAAAAGTAATGAATCTCTTGCATTAACCCCGCCCTTAATACTACAGATGCATGCCCAAAGCGGGCTTATTTTAGAAGACCAACAAGGTTTTTATATGCTCTACAGCAGTGAAGTGTTGTCGCCTTATCATCTTTCTATGCGCCTAGATAAAGGGGTTGAGGCAGATCAACGCAACGATATAATACTTACTTTGCTGTTTTATGCAGGGCTATGCGTTTTTATGGGCTTTATTATTGCCCCACTTGCCAAACGCTTAACTGTGTTAAACGAAGCGGCTAAAAAATTTGCCGCAGGTGATGTGCAAGCGAGAATAAAGGTCTCACACTTTACCTATATAAGAGACGTTGAGCTTACATTTAACCGCATGGCGAGCCAAATAGAAAAGCTCGTGGCGGAGAATAAGTTAATGGCATCGAGCTTATCGCACGATATCAGAACCCCTATCGCTTGTTTGCGCTTTGGCTTAGATGCCGCTTTAGAGACGGAAGACTTGCCTAAAATTCAGCAGTACCTTGGGCGTATGGAAAACGACCTCGACCATATGGAATCGATGCTTAAAAGCTATTTAGCCTTTGCAACACTTGAGCAAAATGCCAATCAACTTACCTACTCGCAAACTCATTTATCGCACTATCTTGAGGACTTACTCACCCAGCTTTCGCCAAAAATTGAAACCAGCCACCTCAAAGTACAATTAAATAGCAGTGACGATATAGTTTTTGCTGATTTACATTGGCTTGCTCGGGCTATTAGTAATTTAATTGGCAATGCCTGCGACTTTGCAAAAGACACTATTTATGTCAGTGCAAAGCGTGATGAGCATTATTTATATATTACGGTTGAAGATGATGGGCCAGGCATTGCACCAGAGAACTTTAATAACGTTTTTAGCCCATTTTTTAGAGAAGAGAGCCACCGTAACCGTGCTGATAAAAGTTATGGTTTAGGCTTAGCAATCGTTGCTAAAGTGGCAGATTGGCATCACGGCAGTGTAAGTGTTAGTAAAAGTACGCGACTTAACGGGGCCTGTTTTACCCTTAAAATTGGTCAGCACCACGATACGTAAAAAATATTTACTAACATTTATTACACAAAATCAACTCCTTATTCTAAACCTTTTGATAACATTAATTAAATGCATCGCGCGACAGACACATCAGACGATAATTATTGTCACAATTGGGTAAATAAGTGCTTTTTATTTATTTGCAATTCCAGTAGATTGTCAGCGCCGTCAAAAAATAGAGAAGTATAACAATATGAGCGCAGTTAGAGGTGAGTTTAGCTCTCGCTTTGGATTTATAATGGCCGCCGCAGGCTCTGCAGTAGGTCTAGGTAATATTTGGGGGTTTCCGACCCAAACAGCAAGTAATGGTGGTGCAGCTTTTTTAGTCGCTTATTTGATACTAGCGTTTTTTTTAGCATACCCCGCACTTATGGCTGAGCTTATAATTGGCCGACACGGACAAGCTAATGCGGTATCTTCTTTAACAAAAATAACATCACACACGTGGCAAAAGCGCTTTGCTTTTATAGTTGGTTTTGGCGGAATTTTATGTGCGGGCTTTATTTTAAGTTTTTATGCTATTGTGGCAGGCTGGATGCTCAGCGCTACAGTCGAGCCTATCACTACGTTGGCTGGCGCAAACGGTGCTTCAACGTGGTTAAGTGAGCAGTCACTCTCACGAAATATCTTATTTACAGTTACATTTATTATACTCACCGTGGCGATTATTAGCCGTGGCGTGGAAAACGGCATAGAAAAATGGTCTAAGCGCCTAATGCCCGCTCTTTTAGGTATTTTATTTGCCCTAATTGCCTACGTTATGACTCAAGAAGGTGCTATGCAAGGGCTAAAAGCCTATTTAGTGCCTGATTTCTCATCGATATTTGATGCAAACTTACTCGTAAGTGCACTCGGCCAAGCGTTTTTCTCATTGTCGCTAGGCACCAGCGTGATGATTATTTATGGCTCTTACATAAGTAAAAAAGAAAACCTAGTTACACTGGGCGCTTATGTAACGTTAATAGATGTGTTTATCGCGTTTGTAGCGGGCCTTTTAATTATACCCGCCATGTATGTAGCACAAGCACAAGGCGTAGAAATTTTTTCATCTACTGGCACACTTCTTTCTGAAGACACATTAGTATTTCAGGTATTGCCAGCTTTATTTGATGGTATGGGCTCAGTAGGTTTATTTATTGGTTTTGCATTTTTTGCCCTAATGAGCATAGCCGCGCTTACCTCTTCTATTTCAATGTTAGAGGCGCCCGTGTCGTATACTGTGGAGCGCTTTGCAATGAGCCGCCTGCAGGCAACATGGTTAATTGGTGCGCTAATAAGTGCAGTGAGCATTACCATAGTATGTAACTTAGGCAGCTTATTTGGTTTAGTGATCACCTTAACAACTAAAGTCGCTCAGCCTTTACTTGGCTTAATGTGTTGTATTTTTGTTGGCTGGATTTGGTACCGTGGCTCGCTGCTAAAAGCAATACAACAAGGTAACCCTGAGGTTCATAACACGCTTTTTTGGAAAATATGGCCTGTATACACAAAGTTTGTGTGCCCTATAGCCATTGGCGCTGTGTTTTTACACTCAGTGTTAAGTTAAAACGTTTTTTAACTAACCTGAGTTCAGGTTAAATACTACATTAAGCAAAAAGCCCATGCATTAAGTGGGCTTTTTAATAGCTTAAATTTATCCCTAATAAATTAGTTTAGAGTATTTAACACCATATCCTGATGGGGGATGCCATCTTCTAGGTATTGTTCTCCTACTTCTGCAAACCCAAAAGAGCGATAAAATGCTAACAAATAGGTTTGTGCACCTATATAAATAGGGCGCTGTGGCCACTGCTTTTTACAACATGCTATAGCCGCATTGACAAGCTCAGTAGCCCGCCCTTTACCACGCTCACTTTTACAAACCAGTACGCGACCTATAGCACTGTACTGCTCACTTTTTTCATAGCACCGAGCATAAGCTAATAAATAATTATCTGAAATTGCATATAAATGCTGAGTACTAGCGTTAATGTCTACGTCATCGAGTTCAGGGTAAGGACACGTTTGCTCTACTACAAATACGTCAACGCGACCGCGCATTATCGTAAACAAAGTACGCGAATCAAGCGCATCAAAATGCGCACATTTAAACGACATACAAAATCCTAAAATAAAAAACCCAGCTTGAGCTGGGTTTAATTAAACTACGGCATCACTTAGGCAAACAAACGCTCTAATTGGTCGCACAACTGCGATAAATTAACATGGTCGTGCTCTATGGTTAAATCAACATAACCATCGCCTCTAAATGCTCTATCCAACTCGATTAGAACATGTGTTTTGTGTGCTTCTGGTACAAACGATAATTCAATTTCTTGAATACCAAATAAGCTGCGGCTATTGGGCTTATACTCTAACTCTTGATAACACCCAGAAACCGACTGAAAAGTAGGCGCGCGTAAATGGCCTTTTTCAACATCAGCTTTTAATAAACTAAACCCTAATTTATCCATTGCTTGCATACAGGTTTTAACGGCTTCGTTAGGGTAAATATGCAAATGGTCTTTATCTGTTGGATCTAGTGCTAAATCAATATCAAGGCCCGTTTCAATCCATACATGTGATTGGTTGTAGCCGGCATTAATTTCGGTAATTGGCGTTTCTGGATGAAGGCGCGCTTCAAATGGAATACTTTTAACTTCGCCTGGCTCAACAGTGCCTATGTCGGTTATACGCCACTGATCAATCACGTGGTTAGCAAAGTATTCACCATCTTCGCCATCAACTTTAACGCGTGTCATTAAAAACAAATCAAGACCCACGATTTCTTGAGCCACATCGCCTGCAGTTATAACGATATTAGCGTTAAAAAGTTGCCCCGGCTGAAGATGCTCAGTTTCTAAAATTGTATCTACTTTTGCAGCGCCAATACCAACCGACGCTAAAATCTTTTTAAACATATCTATCTCCTTAAGCTGAGCGGCTCAGTTTGTTGCTCAAGCTTAAACTCCTTCGTTAAGGCATCTTAACCATATTTAAAAGCCAATGTCAGTGAAAAAATGTTATTTACATGCTATTTACTATTAAATACACGCTTAATGTGCATTTTTTATACATGGCTAGACAAGTAATTGATTAAAGGCGCTCAATTTTAGGGCTATTTTTATTTTCAATGGTATAAAATTTTCGCTACACTGCAATCCCAAATGAAGTGATATTAAGAATTATGGAACTAATCTATTTTGCCACCGCATTTGTGTGTGGATTTGGTGTTTATCAATTAAAACTTCCCCCTCTTATTGGCTTTTTACTTGCTGGTTTTGCATTAAATTTATCTGGCTATAAAAGCACCGAGCTACTCGATACCATTGCCGCCCTAGGTGTAACACTTCTTTTATTTAGTATTGGTTTAAAACTTAAAGTAAACAGCTTAATAAAGCCCCAAGTTTGGGCACCTGCAACCCTGCACATTATTTTTAGCAGTGCTTTATTTAGTGGTTTTATGTTACTCCTCGGTATTTTTGCTGTGCCTATGTTTGTTGATTTAAGCTGGCAAAGTGCGTTATTAGTTGGTTTTGCACTAAGCTTCTCGAGCACTGTATTTGCCGTAAAAGTACTTGAAGAGCGAGGCGAAATGGCAAGCCTGCACGGAAAAATAGCCATTGGCATCTTAGTTATGCAGGATATTTTTGCGGTTATATTTTTAGCCATTAGCACCGGCAAAGTACCTAACATGTGGGCACTTGTTATAATTATCTCACTTCCTTTAATACGCCCGCTTATGTATGCCGTGCTTAACCGCTCTAAACATGGAGAGCTATTACCCTTATTCGGCTTTTTCTTTGCATTGGTAGCCGGTTATAACGCATTTGATTTTGCAGGTTTAAAAGGTGATTTAGGCGCACTTATTATGGGGATGATGTTTGCACCACATAAAAAGGCGGGAGAGCTTTCTAAATCACTCCTTAATTTAAAAGATATTTTGCTCGTCGGTTTTTTCTTAAGTATTGGTTTGAACGCAGAGCTTACAGCTAATTCATTAATTGTCGCGTTAATCCTTATACTTGTGCTGCCAGTTAAAACCTTACTTTATTATGTGTTTACGAATACCTTTAAGCTCAGAGCGCGCACCTCGTTACTCACTGCGTTTAGCCTTGCCAATTTTAGTGAGTTTGGCCTTATTGTGTGTGCTGTGGCAGCCTCTACAGGCATGATCACCTCAGAGTGGCTGGCGGTAATGGCTATTGCGGTGTCTATTACGTTTGTTATTGCATCGCCACTTAATAAACGCTCAAACGAGTTATACGTAAAAATTGAGCGCTGGTTATTAAAGTTTGAAAGCAAAACCCGCTTAGCTGAAGAGCTACCCGTTAATCTAAACGACACTAAAATCGTTATATTTGGCATGGGACGCATAGGTACAGGTGCCTACGAAACAATAAATGCGACTCACCCTAATGTAGTGGCGGGCATTGATATAAAACCAGAGGTGGTAGAAAAACATATTAAACGCAATAGAAAGGTACTCCTTGCCGATGCCACCGACCCTGACTTTTGGCAGCGCGTTAATCACTCCCATGTAGAAATGGTGATGTTAGCTATGCCAAAACATATGCAAAATATTTTTGCATTAGAACAATTACAAGCCTCAGGCTATAACGGTCAAGTAACAGCTATCGCCAATTACCCAGATCAGCAAAAAGAGCTCGAACAAATGGGCGTAAACTCGACCTATAACTTTTACCTAGAAGCAGGAAGTGGTTTTGCGGAGCACGTAAAGCAAGAGCTATTTGAAAAATAATTCTTTAAAACTAAAAAATAGAGTAAGCAAAATAAAAAAGCCTTATTATTAATAAGGCTTTTTTATTAGTTTTTGTTTGAAAACTCATTTTATTTACATTCCTTTACATTACTTCTCTCTATCAACAAGAAAAACAGATAAACTACCGGTGTTGCTTAAATAAACGCCTTCGCACCTCTGTCAGTTAATTAGACTCCAGCTAGTTAATGTAAGGTAAGCATTTATTTATCAACATAAATTTATTCAATCAGAGGGCCTACTCCCTCATTCAATAGGCTGTTTCTTGCCCGTCACAGCCTATTTTATTTATTTTTTCTCGCCCATTTTAAAAACCACAATTTAATGCGTTTTTAGCCAAAAAGCAGTAGTATTCCCTCCTACTTTTTATCAATGACTGACTCATTATGGATACAGCAGAACTCAAGCTCGCCATTAATACAATCATGCCCTTCGGGAAGTATGCTGGCAGGCCACTGCTTCTTTTGCCGGAGCCTTACCTAGTGTGGTTTAAACAACAAGGGTTTCCAGAAAGTAAACTCGGGGCGCAGCTGGCGATGATGTACGAGGTTAAATTAAATGGACTTGAGCAAATGCTGATGCCTTTACTTAAAAAAAATGAAAAATAATTGAGAACTTTTTCCACGTAGCTGGGTCTATTATTATGCTACTTGTTGATTTTGGTTTTTAACCGCAAAAAGCGCCTTAGGCGCTTTTTTTATGCCTGGCGTTTATAGGTAAATTGCTTTTATACCAATCCGCGTAATTAAGTGATCTATCTTGAGGATAGACAAACGTGTTGATAGCTAGGCAAAAAATTGGCTATTTAGTTGTTCTCGGCAATTGCTTCTGCATTGCTCTACCTTCTGCATCCATGCAGTCGTAAATGATGATTTTTTAACGTAGGTAGCGACACATTTGCCCCCACAAAATGATTAAGTATTATTGTGGATAGGTATTAGGTAAGGTAACTATAAACTTTGCCCCACCAAGCTGTGAGTCTGTTATTGCATAGTGCCCTTTATGCCAAGATACAATTTTTGCCACTATGGCTAAGCCTAAACCAAAGCCCCCTGTGCTTTTATCACGGCTTTTATCTAAACGAGTAAAAGGTTTAAATACGCTTTCTCTGTCGTTTTTTAAAATTCCTTCACCGTCATCTTCCACAATAAAGTAAATTGCATCACCCTGCGCTTTGAGTGTCACATCAACACGACTAACCGCGTACTTTAACGCATTGCCCACCAGATTTTGCATTACACGCGCAATAAAGTGTGCATCACACTTGTACACTAGAGCCGGTGGTAACACCGCATTAAATTCTATGCCGCTTGCAAAATTTAGTTTATCAATGACCGATTGCGTAAGGGCAGCCAAGTCAACGTCGCTTGTCGCTAAACTTGGTTGCTGCGAATCAAGCCGAGCATATTCAAGCATTTCACACACAAGCGCTTCAAGTTCGCTTATATCTGCCTGCATATTAGTTAGGTAATGCCGCCCTTTTTGTGATTGCAGTGTTTCTTCTAGCATAGCTATGCCAAATTTTAATCGTGCAAGTGGCGTTCTAAATTCATGAGATACAGAGGAAGTCAGTTCTTGCTGCGCACTAAGAAGATGCTCTATGCGCTGCTGCATTACTTTTAGAGTATCAGTAACAGGTAAGAAAAACGATTTAGAAGGAGTACTTAAAGTAAAGTCTTGCGAGCCATCTACCGCTTCGCACGCATGGCGTAACTTAGAAAAATCACGCCATAGTAAAAAGCTCCAAAGCCCCACAGGTAACCCTACAATAGCCAGTAACATTAAATACGGGATAACAGAGCTTTCAGGTGCTTTTAAAACGCCTACAGGACCAATTTGAAGTAGCTTGTTATCACCAAGCTCAACATACCATACTATGCGCTGCTTTTTATCATACAGGTACAGGTAATGATTTTTATCTAATGAGGCTTGCTGCTTAAGGGGTAAAATAAGATCTTTACGGGCAATAACATGGCTTTCAAAACTGTGTTTGAGCTTATCTAACCCATCATCAGTTTGCGATAATAACCAAAGTGCTTGGCCAAACTCATCATCTAGCAGCACTTGCTGCTGCGTCTCTTCGTAAGGCCAAATTTGTTCTATAACACCACTAACAATAAATAAAGAAACAATGATATAAACATATAAACTTATAAATAGTTTGCCCATTATTCCTTATTTACCTTCATATATTATTTTTCCCAAGCATCAGATACAAACAAGTAACCTTGTCCCCACACGGTTTTTATACGGTAAGGTTTATCACTATTATCACCTAACTTTTTGCGAATGCGTGATACACGTACATCAACAGTGCGGTCAAGCCCATCGTATTGGCGACCAATCATATGTTGATGAACCTGTTCACGGCTTAGCACTTCGCCTGCATTTGAGGCAAGTAACCATAATAGCTCAAACTCATGGGATGTAAGTACTATTTCGTTTTCATTTAACTTAACAATTCGGCTAGTTTTATCAATGACTAAATCACCAAATTGAATCTCTTCGGCCGCTTTAACTTCTGGTTGCCCGCGACGCAGTAAAGCATTTACACGCGCCAGTAAAACACGCGGCTCAGCAGGCTTTACAACATAATCATCTGCACCTAGTTCTAATCCAATCACTTGGTCAAAATCTTCACCTTTTGCAGTAAGCATTAAAATTGGCAACGAAAATTTATCACGGACTTGACGACATACGCTAAAACCGTCTTTACCTGGCAACATAATATCTAAAATCATTAAATCAGCAGCGTTATTCTCAAGATAACTAAATACTTCATCACCACGGCTCAATACATCTACTTCTAAGCCATTATGTTCAAGATAATCTTTTGTTAATTGTTGTAATCCTAGGTCATCTTCAACAAGTAAAATTTTTGGCATGAGTTGCTCCTAAATTAAAAATAGCTCCATGGAGAGCGAAGTCTGCGCCTACTTTTTTTAGCATCAGCACTTTGCACTTCAACGTGTGTTTTAGCAATTAACACACCGGTATGAGGATTGATTAAGGAGTATATGGTCTCTACCTGAACACGCGCTTTATACTTAAACTCACCAATAGCCTGCTGTTGCCAGCATTTAATAAGTTTACTTTGTTGGTACAGACATACATCGCTTGGCGATGGCTGCTGCCAATCAAACGTTAAATCGAGATCGCAAAATGCTTGCTGCTTAGACACAACGCACACTTTAGGGGAAACCTTTAAAAACGCATTTTGCGCTACAACGGGAGGGCTAAACAGAAAAACTGTAAGCACAATCAACATTAAATACTTCATATCAAAAAGTATGATCGAATCCTATAAAAGCAGTCATTGAATAGTTACGTTCAAAAAGCGGACTGCTATCCATAGCTGAATAGTCATAATATGCTACATGAAAACGAAGACTGTTAGCCTCACTTAATGGCCAACTGGCGTCGATTTTAGCATAAGGTTGCCAGCTACTACCAACGTCAATTTTACCTAATGAAGTTTCGTGTGCTTTTAAACCATAAAAGTGGCTGTTTAATTCAGCCGATTTGTAGTTAACACCCAGTGTTGGTTTTAACTTTAAACGCCCTATTCTACTGTGGTACTGCCATTGTACGGCGCCGCGAATACCATTATAAACATTACTTATATCGTGTAATAACTGTATCGATAGCACATGGTTTTGCTGCACATAATGATAGCTACCCCCGGCATCTAAGGCTAAATGGCGTTTATCAATATTATCGACATGTATTTTTTTAGGCTGGGGCTTGTTTTGCGCTTGCGCGAAGGCTGCTCCCCCCGTGGATGCCGGTAAAACAAAAAGGTTATTAGGATGCCAATTAATAAAAAACCGAGACTCTGCATTGAGTTCTGAAACAATATTAAAATGATGTTGTTGATTTTCTTTAAGTGTATAGCCTAGGCGGCCATTATCAAAAAACCAACGTTCACCATAAAAAGCAATTCGCGGTATCAAAGGAAGTGGGACATTTTTGCCGCCATGCAGTGGGTTGGTAATAACACCCACGCCAGCGCTAAGATTTACATGCCATTGCTTAACAGTAATATGTTGCTGCGCATATTTTTGCTCACTATTGGCCTGTGACGCTTGGCTGGGCAAACAAACGAAGCAAACAACAAAGTAAAAAATATAAACTAAAAGTTTTAGCCGCATTAAACTAATCTGAGTGAGTAAAAATAAGTAAGTGACTCATACTAGCAAGGTAAGCACAAATGTGCGCCACCTGATTACAATCATTCACAAATTTTACACACCTAAATAACATTTAAATATCAGGCGCTATTTCAATACGGTTACGACCATGGGTTTTAGCAATATACAAAGCACGGTCGGCACGCTCAATAAGCACCGAACCTTTGGTAAAGGGGCGTAAAATTGCAAGCCCAAAACTTGCAGAAATTGCACGTTTAGAATTTATATCGTCTTTTTTACGGATAGTTAATGAGGCAATATCTAAGCGAATTTTATCAGCAAACACCATAATGTCGTTAATGCTGTCAAAATACCCGGTAATACAAAATTCCTCTCCGCCATAGCGGTAAACATTTAGGCTATCACTGATATTTTGCGACACTTTTTTGGCAACCAATTTAAGTACTTCATCGCCCTTTTGATGACCAAAATCGTCGTTAAAACGCTTAAAGTGATCAATATCAAACATGATGAGTACCGCCAAAACGCTGTCATCAGCTTGCTCTGAATAGTTTTGACAGAACTTCTGAATATCATCATCAAACTTTCTTCGATTAAAAAAGCCTGTAAGAGGGTCTGTATCTGCCGCTTCTTGAGAAAGGTTTAAAGCTTCTTTTAAATCTTTAATTTCGTTATAAGCTAGAGCAAGCTTAGTTTGGAACTCACGCGCATACTCTTGCATAGCCACTGACTCATCTGTCAAACGCTCAACACAACCAAGTATCTCATTAAATGAATTTACATTAACTAAACTTGCCAGCTCATTTTGAGAATCTACCAACGAGGTGGTAAAGCTTTTAGAATGATCGAGGGTTACGCTTATATCATGCTGTACTTGCTGCATAGTGCCATGGAAGCGATCAGCCATCTCTTGAAAAAACACTAAGTCATCTTCGCTTAAATGCTTATCAAAAATTTCTTTCGCCCTATTTTGAGTACATGTTTGTTGCTCAGCAATGACGTGATCGAGCTCAGCATTTAATGCCGGCTTACTCCCTTGCACATAGCAATACCAAATTGCGTAGTTGATAGGCGTTACCGGCATCCGGTACTTTACCATCAAAGGAATTGCTTTTTTTAAACATTGAGCAGAATGAGCGAGCGATACAGCATGATCCATAATTATTATAAACTCTCGTGCGTCATTATTTTTTATTATTAAGCTTTCATGTTAAGTAATAGTAAACTCATACGCAACTGTTAATCATACTATTTACTGAATTATATTAACCGTTAAAATATTAAATAACATTTGCGCCTAAAGTTTGCGCAATATTCCATAATGCACTGATTGCAGGGTCGTTAAGCTCTTTTTTAAGTACCGCTAAACCAATATCAAACCCTTCTGGTTGGTAATTTTTGCTCGGCAGCACGTGTACCTTATCTTGCAGTGGACTATTATCTAGCACTATTTTAGGAACCATGGCGACACCTAATCCCAAACTCACCATAGACACCATTGCTTCGTGCCCAGCCACCTGCGCATAAATTTTTCCATGTACATTGTTTTTTCGCCACCATTGCTCTAATCGCTGCCTAGAAAACCCTTGCTCTGGAACAATAAACTCCAATTCTGACCAATCAATATCAGGGGCATTTTTAGCTATGTTTTCACTGATCGGACAATGAATTTTAGGGCCTATAAGAACTAATGGAGAGTGGCCTATATTCACAAATGCAATTTGGGCAGGGAGTTTACTAGGCCGTGCAGCAATCGCCATTGACTCATGAGCATCCAGCACTCGGTTTATTGCCAGCGCTGGATCGCCTGTATTTAGCGTTATTTCAATATGCTGATGCTGTGCGCGGAGTTGCTCTAATATTTGGTGTAAAAAACTATATGAGGCAGTGACAGAGCAATAAATACTCACATTGCCGTAAATATGCTGGGTGGGATCTTTGACATTCGCTTTAAAGCGCTGCCAATTGGCTAACGTAGAGGTGGCGTAATCAATAAACGACTCCCCTTCTTTAGTTAACTTTACACTTCTGTTATCACGTATGAATAATGCAACACCCACTTCATCTTCAAGCTGCTTAATATTACGACTTAATGTAGGGGCGCTTATATGACAAAGCTCGCTTGCGCGGGCAAAATGGAGCGTTTTAGCTAACGCTAAAAAGTAATTTAAATGCTTATGATCCATAACCCCTTCCACGTTTCATTTTTTGAAATACTTTAGTGCAAATATATCATTTTACGCAAGCAAAGTTTTTTTTTATGGTGTGTTTAAACAAAGCAAATAGGCTTTGCATCTAACAAACACGAATTATAGGACACTAACATGGCGAATTATTTTAACACTTTACCTTTACGCGAGCAGTTAGCGCAGTTAGCTCAATGTGAGTTTATGGACCCAAGTGAATTTACCGACGGTGTAGATGCACTAAAAGGTAAAAAGCTAGTTATTGTTGGGTGTGGCGCACAAGGTCTTAACCAAGGTTTAAACTTACGTGATTCAGGCCTAGATGTATCATACACGTTACGTCAATCAGCAATTGATGAGCGTCGTCAGTCATACTTAAATGCATCTGAAAACGGCTTTACTGTTGGTACATACGAAGAGCTAATCCCTAGTGCTGACGTAGTATTAAACCTAACTCCTGATAAGCAACATACGGCCGTTGTTACTGCCATTATGCCTTTAATGAAACAAGGCTCTACACTTGCTTACTCGCACGGTTTTAATATTGTTGAAGAAGGCATGCAAATTCGTGAAGACATTACGGTAATCATGGTTGCACCAAAGTGCCCAGGCTCTGAAGTACGCGAAGAATACAAACGTGGCTTTGGTGTACCTACGCTTATTGCAGTACACCCTGAAAACGACCCACAAGGTCACGGCTTAGCACAAGCTAAAGCCTACGCTGCGGGTACCGGTGGTCATCGTGCCGGTGTACTTAAATCATCGTTCATTGCTGAAGTTAAATCAGACTTAATGGGTGAGCAAACAATTCTTTGTGGCATGTTACAAACGGGTTCTATTTTATGTTTTGATAAGATGGTTGAAAAAGGCATTGATGCAGGTTATGCATCAAAACTAATTCAATACGGGTGGGAAGTAATTACCGAAGCCCTTAAATACGGTGGCGTAACGAACATGCTTGACCGTTTATCAAACCCAGCAAAAGTAAAAGCATTTGAACTAAGTGAAGAACTTAAAGTTATTATGCGCCCGCTTTATAACAAGCACCAAGATGACATTATCGACGGTACTTTCTCGCGCGTAATGATGGAAGATTGGGCAAACGACGATGCAAACTTACTAAAATGGCGCGCTGAAACAGCCGAAACTAACTTTGAGAAAACCCCTGCTGGTGATGTAGAAATCTCGGAGCAAGAGTTTTTCGATAACGGTATTTTAATGGTTGCTATGGTTAAAGCGGGCGTTGAACTTGCATTTGAAACCATGACTGCAGCGGGCATTATTGACGAGTCGGCTTATTATGAGTCGTTACACGAAACACCGTTAATTGCCAACACAATAGCACGTAAAAAGTTATTCGAAATGAACCGTACTATTTCTGATACTGCAGAATACGGCTGTTACTTATACAACCATGCGTGTTTACCATTATTAGCCGATTTTATGAAAAACATCGACACCGATGTTATTGGTAAAGGCTTAAATGAGCAAAGTAACCAAGTAGATAACCAAACATTGATTCAAATTAACACGGCATTACGTGAGCACCCTGTTGAAATTGTAGGTGCTAGACTACGCGGCTACATGTCAGCAATGAAGAAAATTGTATAACTAGTTTCGCTTGTTAGAAACCAAGCCCACATGCATTCGCTGTGGGCTTTTTCGTGCTAGTAAAAAAGTAACGAGCATACCCTTTTAGATATATTGCAATAATTAGCGCTTAATTAATAATGTGCTAACATGGCTATCTACCTAGTTGTAAAGTTAAATAATATGACGATAAAAAACCTAACTATCACTCAAAAAATCACCATTTTAGGCAGTACCATAGCAATTTGTGTCGCTGCATTAATTGGTTTAACGTCTTTATATAGCTCTGAAGATATTATAGAGCAACGTATGATTGAATCGGAGCTACCCAGCAAATTACATAGCATTAGCAATCAAATTGGTGGCGGAATAAACGAACTACTAGGCGCTGCACAGCAACTATCATCAAATGAATTTATCTTAGCGTGGGCACGCTCAAATAACCAAGACGACACACTACTGCTCAAAGAATTAAACCGCGTAGCAAAGCAGTTTGATTTAGCAACGGCGTCGTGGGCAAACCGTGATACAGCGCAATATTGGAACCAAGACGGTTTTTTACGCGTACTTAAAAACGATGCGGCGGATGGTTGGTTTTTTGGCTTTACCAATTCAAATAATCCGTACTCAATCAGTATTTATCAAGAATCCCCGACTGATGTAAAAATGTTTGTAAATCATCAACAAACAAATGGCCTTGGATTAGCGGGGCTTGCAAAAAGCATCACCGACATGCAAAAGCTATTACAACAATTTAAAATTGAGCAAACAGGTTTTGTATTTATCGCAGATAAAAGCGGCCTAATCCAGTTACACAAAGATGCAAATAAAGTGGCTAAAGTAAACATAGACACACTTTATGGCCGTAATGTACATAGCAATTTGTTCAACCCCTCTGGCTTTGCAATTACAGAATTGACACTAAATAACGAAGCCACATTTTTAGCTGCAATGCCAATAGCCAATACCGACTTATACGTATTAGCTCAAGTACCAAAAAGTGAAGTTTTTGCAACTGTAAGTAAATTGGAGTGGCAAATTTTTACCTTTACGCTCGTTATTGCACTTGTGGCTAGTATTCTAAGCTACTTGTTAGCTCGCTCTTTAGCGTCGCCGCTTTCTGATATGGCTGAACTGTTCTCACGTTTAGGATCAGGCGATGCTAATTTAGCCTACCGTTTGCCAGAGTCTAATCAGCCCGAACTAAATAATTTAAGCCATGGCTTTAATCAATTTATTGATAAAATTGAAACTGCCATCAAGCAAGTGGCTAACGAAAGTACCGAAATACGCCAAAGCTCTAACCATGTATTTGAACAAGCAAAAAACAACTCGCAGTCTATTGATAATCAAAAAGAGCAAACCATTTCGGTGGCTGCAGCCATCAACGAAATGGGCGCCACCGTACAAGAAATAGCACAAAGCGCAGCTAATGCAGCCAAGCTCACTCAAAGCAGCCAAGAAAACACCAGTCAAAGCCATCAGCAAGTACTGCAAAGTCAAGCCACTATTTCAGCGCTTGCCACTGACATTGATGGTATTACCGAGCAAGTAACACTGCTTTCTAAAAAAACAATTGATATAGCGAGTATTGTTGATTCTATCCGCGGCATTTCAGAGCAAACTAATTTACTGGCCTTAAACGCAGCCATTGAATCGGCTCGTGCTGGAGAGCACGGTAGAGGTTTTGCCGTAGTGGCCGATGAAGTACGCGCACTTGCTAATCGTACCTCGCAATCAACCACCGAAATTCAGTCTATGATTGAAGAGTTAACCACTATTTCTGAAGATGTGGTTAACGATATTAGTCAATCAAAACAAAAGGCCCAACAAAGTGTAGGCGCAATGCAGAGCTCTGTTGAGCTGCTTGATGCGATAAGCGAAACAGCAAATCAAATAAACGATATGGCTACCTTAATTGCCACCGCCACTGAGCAACAAAGTAACGTGGTTGCCGATGTAGGACGTAATATTGAGCAAATAAGTGAAATTAGCGACCGTGCTATGAATGAGCAAATAAACACAGAGCAAGCAATTCGCGATTTAGCAAATAGCGCTCAAGCGCTCGATGCACTCGTGGCCACCTTTGAAAAACACCACTAAACACGTTTTGTAACACTTTAATAAACTACCTTCACATATTGCATCTACACTTATAGATGTAATATGTTGGAGGTGGTTTATGAGCATATCTTGTTTTAACGCATTATTACTCAGTAGTTGCTTATACTTAAGCGCATGTAACAGCACAGTGCGTGAGCCGCCACCGCTGGCCCTTGCAAACCATCCAAGCTTTAACCGTATTAACGTTGAAACCGAGCAAGACATATTTAAGCTCGATAAAACAATCACCTCCCAACTTGATGCCCACCTAACCAGTAAGCGAAGCGCGCATTACTTAGCAAACAGTATTTTAAGTTTTTTATTAAAAAACGGCGATAGCTCGTTAACTTATCAAAGTGGCGCCACGCTGAGTGCATCTCAAACCTACGCTAATTTAAACGCTAATTGCCTGTCGTTATCGATATTAGCGTATAGCTTAGCCGATTATTTAGGCATAAAAGCGCGCTTTCAAAAAGTTCATATTCCTGAATATTGGGCAATGAATAAAGGGGTTAATTTACTAACAGGACATATTAATTTATCAATTGACAATGCGCTTATGCAAACAATACCAGCCACAATGGTTTATCAACGTGATAAACAGTTAACCATAGATTTTGACCCGAACATAAGAAAACAACGATTTAAAACCAGCCCATTAAGCAAAGAGTTTGTTACAGCTATGTTTTATAACAATAAAGGCGCTCTAGCTTTAGTAAATAAAAATTATAATTTAGCTTATAGCTACTTTAGTGCCGCAGTTGAAGCCGCCCCATTATACAGCGGTGGCTGGGGGAATTTAGGCATTGTATTTAGGCAGCTTAATTATTTAAAAGAAGCCGAACAGGCTTATAACTATGCTTTATTGCTTGATAAAAATAACCACACTGCCATAGGTAATCTCGCAGTGTTGTACACCTTAAGTAACCGCGCTAAACAGGGCCAACAAATGCTAAAACAGCTCAATAAAAAGCGCCAAGCTAACCCGTATTACCATATATCACTGGGTAATAGTGAGCTGGCACTTAAAAACTACTCTCAAGCGATTAAGCATTTTAAAAGCGCTTATAAAATTGACGCTAAACTACACGAAAGCCATTTTGGCCTTGCACAAGCGTATTATTTTACCGGCAATATAAAGCAGGCAACACATTATATGCGCTTGGCGGGTATAAATGCCGAATTTAATTATGACAAAGCCCGCTATCGTAATAAATTAAATGCATTAAAAAATGCCACAGCCTTACTTAATCATTAGCTGCTGGACGTAATGCTCTTTTTGTGCCCTGCTTAATTTTTTAATTTGCCACTCTAGCTTACTGGCTTCACTCTTTGTGCCTACCTTTTGTTGATGAATTAAAACCAAAGGGCCTTTGCCTTTTAGGTTTTTTGCACCTTTACCAGCTTGATGTGCAGCTATGCGCTTATCAACATTTGTTGTTATACCTGTATACCAGTGGCCTAAACGCGTTTGCACTATATACAAATACCACGTTGAGGGTACTTTGTGTTCTTTGCTTATATTTATACTTAAACTTTTGTGTATGTTTGTGGTCAAAACCTTGCCCTAACCCTCGTAACTAAAAACAATTTCTTAAAAGGGTTTTACCTTCAGTGACTAATCGGTATTATGCAGATTATAAAAAATAAGGATCACAACTAACAATGCAGTCGTTAAAAACTTTTTCTCTTTGGCTTATCGTTGCTCTCACATTCAGCTCTTTAGCAGGTTGTTCTAGCTGGGTATATAGAATCAATATCCCACAGGGTAACTTTTTAGAGCAATCAGATGTAGATAAGCTTCGTGTAAATATGACGCGAGAGCAAGTTATTTATGTACTAGGTCGTCCTATTGCAGAGGATGCCTTTGATAATAGCACCTGGCGTTATGTGTATAGCTTTAACAAAGGCCGCGATAATGAGCAGCATAAAGAGTTGGTGATTAAATTTGAAAATGAAAAACTGGTTGCTGTTTCGGGTGATTATGATCAACCCGAAAACTTTGATACTCCTTTAGAGCAGTAAACGCTTTAGGTATTAAAAAGGTGAGCATGGCTCACCTTTTTAATACCTATACTGGTTACTTTTATAAAGGACGACCACCGGTAATTTTATTTGCTCGACCTTCCTCTTTTGCTTTTTCTGCACGCTTTCTTCGAGCATCTTTAGGGTCTGCGATAAGTGGGCGATAGATTTCAACTCTGTCTCCATCTTTTAATTCGTAATGCGCTTTTACTGTTCTATTCCATACCCCTAGTGTAAGCGCAGTTGGGTCTATTTCAGGGCACTTTTCAATGATCCCCGATTGAATAACAGCTTGTTCGGCTGTGGTTCCTTGCGCTACTTCCACCGTTAATGTGGTTGCTTTAGTCGGTAATGCAAAAACTATCTCAACCCTAATCATTATCTTGCTCCGTATACATCTTTTGCACGCTGCGTGAATGCACTAACCATATTTTTGGCTACATCATTAAATATTTTACCAAACGCCAATTCGATAAGCTTGCTAGAGAATTCAAATTCAAGCTTAAGCTCAACTTTACATGCCTTATTATCTAACGCTTGAAAATGCCAACGCCCCTTTAATGTTTTAAACGGGCCATCAACTAGCCTTAATTGAACAGTTTGTTCATCTATAAAGGTGTTTTCAGTGGTAAACCACTTTTTTATACCGGCCTTAGATATTTCTAAACTCGCGGTCATGTTATTATTGTGCTGCGAAACGATTTTAGAGTCTGAGCAATTAGGTAAAAACTGCGGATAAGCTTCTACATCATTAACTAGGTCAAACATCTCTTTAGTGCTGTACATAACCAGCGCACTTTTTTCTATTTGTGGCATACTCACTCCCAACTGTGTGGGCGAATTTTAGCAAGCTTTGCGCGTTTCCCCAAATTTTCATGGTCTTAAGTTCACTTGATTATTTTAAAGGCGCATGTAAAAAATCGATGTAAAACATCTCTTAATACGTATATTATAGGGCACTATGGCTAAGAAAAAATCATCAAAATCGAACAGTAATACCATCGCGCTTAACAAAAAAGCGCGTCATGAGTATTTTTTACACGACAAGTTTGAAGCAGGTGTTGAACTACAGGGCTGGGAAGTAAAAAGCATCCGAGCTGGTAAGGTAAATATCTCAGAAACTTATATTCATCTTAAAAATGGCGAAGCTTTTTTGTTAGGCAGTCAAATCCAGCCTTTAAATAGCGCTTCAACCCACGTTATCTGCGATCCTATGCGTTATCGTAAGCTACTATTAAGCCGCAAAGAGCTTGATAGATTAGTCGGTGCCACTGAGCGAGAGGGCTACTCACTTGTTGCCACTGCCATGTATTGGAAAAAATGTTGGGTGAAACTTGAGTTTCACTTAGCTAAAGGTAAAAAAATGCATGACAAACGTGAAGATGGCAAAAATAAAGATTGGTCGCGTGAGAAAGAACGCCTCATGAAACACAAAGTATAAGCACAACGCCTAATTTACTTTAGGCGTTTTTTTTAAGTTTTCATCGGTTGAATTTAAAACAACCTGATCAAATTACCCTCAGCTTTATTTAATTCATCCCCGTGCGTTGTATAAATAAATTATTACATTTTATTTTTATTTTTAATCTCTTTAGATACTCGCCCATTTTAGTGCGCAAATTTTATGGTACAAAGCGAGTAATTTAGGCTTGTCTATCCTTTTTCTTTGTTTCTATTATTGAATATTTTTCCCTCAATACTCTACAAAAACTCATACTAAAATCGCAAAGGGTGAAGATTGATAACACTTAAGTTACATGATATTAATGTCAGCGCTTGTTAAGCAACTAAATTTATAACATATCAACAAGGACTTAAGGATGAAGCAATCAATTGCATTTACACCTAGCATAATTGCAGGTGCTACAATCGCACTCTCAGCAGGGTTTACAACAACAACTTATGCTGCTGAAGAAGCAAAAAAAGTAGAACGCATTGAAGTAACAGGTTCGCGCATAAAACGCACCGATATCGAAGGACCTTCGCCAGTACAATCTATTGGCAAAGCAGATATCGAAAACATGGGTTACGATAACCTTCAACAACTCCTCGAAAGAATGCCAGTGGCAGGCAGCGGTACTTTCTCTACTCGCGGCAACAATCAAGATTCAACTGCAAATGGATCTGCGGCGGTCAGCCTACGCGGTTTAGGTGCAGATGCTACCTTAGTATTGATCAACGGCCGTCGTGTGGCTATTAGTGCCTTTGCCGAAGGTATTACAAACTCATTTGTCGATATTAATAGTATTCCGGTATCGGCGATTGAACGCATTGATATTTTAAAAGATGGCGCATCAGCAATTTATGGCTCTGATGCAGTAGCGGGCGTTGTCAACGTTATTTTGAAAAAAGACATAGATGGCGTTGAACTAAACTTAGGCTACGGCGGTACCGATGGCCCTAATTACGAAGAAACAACAGCAAGTTTAGTATGGGGTACGACTAGCGAAAAAAGTAGCGCCTCAATTATTATTGACTACTTTAAAAACACCTCGCTTTCATCAGACGAAATGGGCAGTTTAGGCACCGCTAATCAATCGCCTTATGGCGGCGAAGACTTTCGCTCTTCTCGTGGCTTTCCAGGCTACTTTTATGTTGATGGTGTAAAAACAATTGACCCTGATTGTCCCGCAGAAAACGCAACAGCAAGCGGCAGTTGTTTATTTGATTACGGCCCATTTGGTTATATTGCCCCTGAGTCTGAGCGCGTAGGTGCTATTTCTCAATTTGAATACAATTTTGATAACGACATTACTGGCTTTTTGGAAATGGCAGTACAGCATAATACCTCTGTTGCAGCCGGCGCCCCTACGCCACTTGATGAAGACGCAGGTTTAACTGTACCCGCTAGCCACCCAAATAATCCGTTTGGTGAAGATATCCAAATTGGCCGCTACCGCACAGTGGATGCAGGCGCTCGCCAATGGAATATTGAGTCAGACACACTACGATTTGTGGCCGGTCTAAGAGGTGAAATAAACGAATGGAGCTGGGAAGCAGCTGTTCAAAAAGGCCGTAGTAAGTCGATGCAAACGGGCGATCGCTCACAAGGCTGGGTACGCACTGACTTTTTACAACAAGAAATTGATGCCGGTAACTACAACCCATTTGGTGGCACCTATAACAGCCCTGAAGTCATTGATAGAATTACCACAAGCCTAGTACGCCGCGGTGAGTCTCATATGACCTCATTCGACGCTAACATCTCTGGTGAAGCATTTAGCTTTGGTGATGATGTGGTTATGATGGCCGCGGGTATTGAATACCGTGAAGAAGATGTAACCGATACACCGGATGACCAATTTCAGCGCGGTTTAATTTTTGGTACGGAGTCTGTGTCTGCTGCAGCAGAGCGCGACCAATACGCAGCCTATGTGGAATTTTCAATCCCACTTGCTGAAAACCTAGAGCTACAACTCGCTGGACGTTACGATGATTACAGCGACTTTGGTAATACAACAAACCCTAAAGTCGCTTTACGTTGGGCACCTACTGACGAAATAACCATTCGTGGTTCGTGGGCACAAGGGTTTAGAGCGCCATCGCTTGCACAAGTAGGTTTGGGTCCATCACAGGAGAGTCAGTTTTTTGTAGATACATACCGCTGTGAAGCAACCGGACTTGATTGTGACGCGCTAGATTACAACATTGAATTTGCTGGTAACCCTGACCTAGAAGCCGAAGAGTCAGAATCGTGGAATGTTGGCTTTATTTGGGCGCCTTCTGCTGAGTTTGGTTTAAGTGTAGATGTGTGGAGTATCACACAAGATAATAAAATTGATGAGCAAGAATTTGGCCCAATTTATAACTCTGAGTGTAATAACCAAAATAGCACTGTATGTGTACGCTTAGCCCCTAGTGGCGGTAATAGCTTAGGGACTATTCAAAAAATATACAGCACCTTTGAAAACGTCTCTTCGCAAGAAGTGTCTGGTGTTGATTTATCAGCAAATTACAACCACTCATTGGATGATTTAGGCTTACTTAAATTTAACTTAGAATGGGCATACCAGAACAAGTTTGAAAAAGATGGTCGTGATTACACGGGTGAATACTATTATCCAGAGCACCGTTGGATTTTCTCTACTAACTGGGAAATTGGCCAATTTAATACCAACGTAAATATTAGCTATGTAGGCGAGTTTGAAGATACCCCAGATATAGACTTTGACGGTAACTTAGACTTTGATAGTAATACATCACGAATGGTTGACTCGCAAGCACTGGTAGATTTACAAACATCTTACCGTGTAAGTGATGCAACGAAAGTGTCGCTTGGTGTAAATAACGTGTTTGACGAAGAGCCACCATTTGCCATTGGTGATGGCGATGCGGATCTCTACGGTTATGCGTCGGGAGTGCACAACCCACGTGGTCGTTACTTCTACACTAAAGTAACCTTCTCGTTTTAATTTAATATAGCCCATTATTAAATGGGTCATACTAAAAACAAAAAAACCGCCAATTGGCGGTTTTTTATTAAAAACGTAGGGCTAGATTATAGCTCGCCTTCGTTTTCAGATAGGAATTTAGCAACACCTTCAGGGCTTGCGTCCATACCTTTTTTACCTTCTTCCCAACCAGCTGGGCATACTTCGCCGTTTTCGCTGTGGAATGCTAGTGCGTCAACCA
Organism: Pseudoalteromonas sp. S3785; assembly: GCF_005887365.1. Lineage (NCBI taxonomy): Bacteria > Pseudomonadati > Pseudomonadota > Gammaproteobacteria > Alteromonadales > Pseudoalteromonadaceae > Pseudoalteromonas > Pseudoalteromonas sp. S3785. The sequence goes on from NZ_PNCT01000007.1 coordinate 54,188, forward strand.
TACGAATCATTTCGTCGATGTTACGGCCAAGTGGTAAGTCGTTCACTACTTGGTGACGTACGTTACCTTCTTCATCGATTAGGAAAGAGCCACGAAATGCAACACCCGCTTCTGGGTGCTCAACGTCGTACGCTTTACAAATTTCGTGCTTAACGTCTGCAACTAGTGCGTATTTAACTTTACCAATACCGCCGTCTGCTACAGCAGTGTTACGCCATGCGTTGTGTGAGAACTGTGAATCGATAGAAACACCAATTACTTCTACGCCACGCTTTTGGAATTCTTCATAACGCTTATCAAATGCGATAAGTTCTGAAGGACATACAAACGTGAAATCTAGTGGGTAAAAGAAAATTACTGCTTTTTTACCTTTAATTGTTTCATGAAGGTTATAGCTATCTACAATTTCACCATTACCTAGAACAGCTGCAGCGGTAAAGTCTGGTGCCTGGCGGCCTACTAATACACCCATTTTATTCTCCAAATATTTTGAGTTTGTTGTCGATTGCATACGCAATGCTGATACTTATATGGGCACTAAAAATTAAAAAACAATAGCGCCAACACATAATTACATGGCATTTTAAATTTAATAAGGAAAAAAGAACAATCGTATTTAGCGATGTATACAATCGAAAATACCGAACAGATATTAAAACTTTATTACGGCTATAAAAAAACCTGCAAATGCAGGTTTTAAAAAGTATTTAATCCATGATATCGGAAGGCATATCACCCTTAATATTTTGCCAAATTTCACCCGTTTGATGGCCAAACTTACGCATCATCGAAATCGCACCATCGTGCTCACGTTTTTCAGCCAATACGGTTAGGTCTTTATAAAATTGGCGTGCTAACTGGCGAGTGCCTGCGTCTGAAAAATAATGGCAACCAATTTTAAAGTAAAACCCTCTAAAACCGTTAAGTATAAGTACGTAAATGCGGTTATTACCCGCAACAGCTAATTCGTGGTGAACTTTATAATCGTAATCAGCAAAAGCTTGTGCTGTGTCTTCGAGCTCATCGCTTTTAGATAAAATTTCAATAACACGCTCAGGGTTATATTTAATAGCAGCACGAGTATAAATGGCACTAATATTGGTGCGTGCAGATAGTAACTGATCTGTTAGCTCAGGCATTTTGTCTTCATCTAAACGCGCTAGAGTTTCAAGTATATTCAGCCCTGATGTTTCCCAAAAGTTATTTACTCTTGTAGGCTTACCGTGCTGAATCGTTAACCAACCGTCACGGGCTAAGCGTTGCAGTACTTCACGTAAGGTTGTTCTGGTTACACCAATTAACTCAGAAAGCTCACGCTCTGCAGGTAGAATTGAACCTGGAGGGAAATCGCCGTTCCAGATAGATTCAACTATATACTCTTCAGCAAATCCTGCTGGGCTTTTAGCTTTAAAAATTCTCATTCAATTCCCACTCGAATTAATCACAACACATCGTTTTATACGAATAACTGACAGATTGTACCAGATGAAATATAACTAACAAGTAAACTCGTTGATATAAGTGTCAACCATCAGCTGAAAATTTCGTAATAATAAATTGTAAAATTCAACATGCTTAAATTTGGCCAAATTTGCTATATAAATTTACCCTATTCATAGTAGGTACATTAAGGTGTGTTGATCTTTTTGAATTGAATTTGTTCAATCTAGGGGGGATTAAATCGCGCCGGGAGGTTTGTAACTTAGTGGGCACTATAACTGCTGCGTTACTCTCATCACTTGCATCTATGTAATACTATTACTGTATTACTTCACCATTACGTTACTACAAAAGCTCAAGTGCGCAGCACCTTGTATGCAAGTACATTCAAGCATGCATACAACAGAGCATGTAAACTGTAACGTTTAAATAAGCCTTTTACTTTTATTTAATGTCTTATTTAGCAAAATAACCTTTATCTAAATAGAATGGCAATAACCTCTTATTAATTTCATCTTAAAAAATGCCCCTTCGGTAGCTTTTTTACCCTTTTTGTTGCTCGTTACTTTATCCTAGTACATAATTCAACGTCTTAATTCAATGCGGATTTTTTATGAACTGGCTAGCAAACCTCCCTACTAAACGCACTCCATGGCTACTATTTACAGGCATTGTATTTTTATTAGAAGTCACCGCACTGTTTTTTCAATATCAAATGGGCCTTGCACCATGCATTATGTGTATTTACCAGCGAACTGCGGTATTAGGGTTATTAGGGGCGGGTGTTATTGGCGCAACTAAACCGCAGAGTAAATTAGTACGTACTATTGCTTATTTAGTGTGGGGTATATCAAGCGTATGGGGCTACTTTATTGCGCGGGAACACATAGAAATGCAAACAACCACCGATCCCTTTGCATTTAGCTGTGAATTTAAGCCTAACTTCCCAGCTTTTATGCCACTGCATGAATGGATCCCTAGTTTTTTTCAAGCCACTGGGGATTGCGGAAATATTGATTGGCAATTTGCAGGATTAAGTATGCCAGCGTGGATGGAAATTCTTTTTGCGTTATTTACTATCACGCTTTTTGTACTTGTTATCACTCGCTTACTTACTAAAAAGTCTATTTAATATGTTTACATTTTTTACCAGTCAGCTGCCTGAATTAAAGCACCTTAAAGTGAGACAGCGACAAGCCGTTGTTGCGATTGCGCTAAGTATGCTCCCCGCAACCGATAGAGTGTTATTGAGAATAGTAAAGCTGCTATTGCTCAGCCCATTATTTTTATTATTTACTGTTTTTAAAGGATGGGAACTCATCCCCTTCTTAATTTTAGGTGGACTGTGTTACCCACTTTTAACAGCACCGATTGAAATAAACTTTGCTAAAAAGTATTTAACAAAAGCACTTGAGCAATATTCACAGGGCGCTTAGCGCCCTGCCTAACCTATAGAGATACTTTTCCTTCTAATTTAGCTACCAACTTTTTGCCTATTCCTTTTACGTTAGCTAAATCACTTAGCTCAGTAAACTCACCATTTTCGGCTCTGTAATCAACAATAGCCTGCGCTTTTTTCTTACCAATACCGGGAAGCGTTGATAGCATTTCTGAATCGGCACTATTAATGTTAATAACTGGGGGCTGTTGCATTTCAGCCATAGGCTTATCAACCACAGGGTTAGCGTAGGTGAGCGCGCTAAAACCTAAAAAGCTAATAATAAGTAGCGTTAAAAGATTTTTCATTTGTTATTCCTTATTTTTGTTTATGCCAAAGCGTTATGGTTAAACGGCTAATTTGGCTTTAAGCAAGGGCTTAGTTTTTATTAGAGGAAATAATCTAAAATAAGGATCGACTTGCATCACTTATATTATTTCCAGTGCATAATCACCCAAATCCGAAAACCTAAAATGCAGCTGGTACAACAAAGTGATTATCTAAATAAAGTAAAGTTACGCTTTTTTGTCAAATTTATGACAATCTAAAATGTCGTGAATACTTGCAATTTATTTCGCAAACATTTACTGTATATAAAAACAGTGACCTACAAGTCAGTAACCACATTACCACGCAATCAAGCAGGAGAGATCATGGCTGTTGTTGTTAAATATGTTGTAGAACGAAACGGAGTTGAGCGAATGACGTTTACTACTAAAAAAGAAGCGGATGCCTATGACAAAATGCTCGATATAGCAGAATCGCTTGAAGTAATGCTGGAAAAAGTAGATGTGCCTTTAAGCGAGCAACAAGTAGAATCGCTCGCGCTTGAAATTGCAAAGAGTAAAGATGACTTTATGGCAGTGCTAAAAGGTGCAAAAGAGCCCTCAACAAAAGGCGCAGCGAAAGCTAAAAAAGCCGACAACGTAGCATCAATAAAAAATAACGATGAGCAACAAGCTAGCTAAATTGCGACGATTTATAAAAAAGGGCTGCTATCAATAGCAGCCCTTTTTTATTAATTTTTGAACAGTTACAAATTTTTTCTGGCTTTTTAAACTGAAATTGATACATTAATCCGGTTAATAGCGAGTATTTATGTGTCATGTCAGTATTTATTAAGTCTTTTTACCAAAAAATTTTTCCAGCCCGTCAGTTACTTATTCGTCAAAATGGCGAAGTTAAGCATGTTGTTTTGGCGCCTTGGTTTCAGCTTTTTACAGTACTACTTATTTTAGGCACTATTATTTGGGTGGGTATTTCTAGTTTTCGTGTTTATAGCCAAACAAATAAAATAACATACATTGAACAAAGTCAAATTGATAAGCAACAAGTTTGGCAAAAACAGGTTCGTGAACAAAAGGCGCTGCACGCTAAGCAGTTAGAGCAACTTGCTGTCCTTGAGCAAAAGCAAGCGCTTTTACAAGGTATGATTGAATCTCTCCCCGCATCTATAAGCAAAGATACTATAAAACTAGAAGAACAACTTGAATCGCCTATAAATGAAGACAAAGGCGAGTTTCATGAGCCGCTTGTTGATGAAGAACAAAAAAACAAACACGCAAACCTATTTACGCCAATAACTTTTGCTGCACGATATGAGCGCTTAAATAAACACTATGAGCATAATTTTGCGCGTATCGATGCACAAATAAATAAGCGCCACGATGCAATTTTAGCGATGTTAAAAGGGGCTGGGTTAGAATCCGCTCTTGAACAACATATAGCGCTGGCCTCCCAAAACAGCGCACAAGGTGGGCCGTTAGATGTATTTGATGAAACTAAAATACCAAAGCCGTTTTTAGCCATTGTTGATAAGCTATTATTACTCAACAACCTTGAAAACTTTTTAACCGAGCTGCCTAACTCTCTGCCCTTACCTGCGGCTAAATACTATATTTCGAGCAACTTTGGTCTTCGAAAAGATCCAATGAACAACCGCCGAGCTTTTCACAAAGGTGTTGATTTAGCCGGCTGGCACAAAACCGAAATTTTTGCCCCTGCCGATGCTGTTGTGCTTCGCGCTGGCAGAAACGGCGGCTATGGTAACTTTATAGAGCTAGAGCATAAAAATGGCTTGATAACCCGTTTTGGCCACTTAAATAAGATTAAAGTGAAAAAAGGCCAAACAATCGCTAAAAATGAGGCAATTGGATTAATGGGTAGCACTGGCAGAAGTACCAGCACCCACTTACACTATGAAGTGTTACTCGATGGCAAACATGTCAATCCTCTAAAAATAACAAAGGCGCTTTCTCGTGTTCGGTAAAAAAAAGCAATCAAGTAGCCAGGCTACTTTAAAAAGAGTAAATCACACCCCTTCTATTATTTCTGAAGATGTGCGCTTAACTGGCACACTTACCAGCCAAGGCGAAGTACAGCTAGATGGCCGCATTGATGGCGATATAAAAGCAGAGCACTTGGTAATTGGCTCTACCGGCATTGTTGAAGGTGTGGTTGAGGCTAAAAGCGTCGTTGTAAAGGGCAAAATTATTGGCTCTCTTAACGCCAGTGAAGTGAATATTCAAAGCAGTGCTCACGTGCATGGCGATGTTTTTCACGACACCCTCAGTATTGACGCAGGAGCCATTATTGAAGGCAGCTTAAAACAACGCTTTGAAAAAGAAGAACCGGAACTTATTAGCGAAGAGTTAAAGCCCGCAAAAGAAGTAAAAACTTTGCTTGATGGGGCTGACAGCGACTTATCGTTTGTAAATAAACAAGCCGCTGATAAAGCTAAATCTAATTAGGGCGTGTTGACCTTTGGCGTTTGAATTTGCAGCAGTATGTTTGGTTTTTAGGCAAGGCAGAGCCTATGAAGTGTGGTTATTCCCCATAAATAGGCGATAACGCAGCATAAATGCCAAACATGCACTGCCCTTCGGGTTCTGCCTAGGGGCGATAAACTCTTTGTTGCTCGGTTTTTACTTAGCCCACTAGGTTACAAACCTCGCGCCGCGATTTGAACGCCCCTAGATTGAACAAATTTCAATCCGCAAAGAACAACACGCCCTAAGCACTCATTACTTTTTTTCGGTTATGTACATTGTAATATCGGCAGTGAACACCAGTTCATTGCGGGTATTAAAAAGCTTGACCGGCACCACTAAATCCTCTTTATCTACCCATTGGCGTGGCAAGTCAATTTCTGCAATAGCCGTTACATCGGTATCAACTTTAGCTAAATATTGCACCGTCATTCCTTTAGGGATCCAGCGATGCGTTTTATATGGCACGGTCGCATCTACCATTACACCAGCGCACAGCTCCGCTAAGTTACATTGTGCAATAGCATGAATAGTCCCAATATGGTTATGTACGCTTCGGCGATTTTTTACCACAGCACTGCAGTGCCCTTCTCTTAAATCGAGCACATACGGTTTCATTGAGCCAAAATAAGGGGCTTTAATACAAACTGCTTTACTAAACAACCAATTGCCAAAAGGTAAGCGTTTAAATTTATGCCACGTTTTTAAAAGGGCAGATTTATTACTCATTGTTATTTCCTATCTTGTGTTTATAAATTCAAACTAACACATCAGACCAGTTAAAAAAAGTGCAATTCATCGTGCTGTTAATCCTTATGTCATGAAATATTTATCACAATGGAGTGTGGCTCACTCATAAGTCCTTTCTTTTTTATAAGCGGACCCCTAAAATAGCCAGCAAAAGGAGACCTAATGCAAACACAGCCCGCTAAACCCAACTTAATTTTATTACTCATCTTAGCGTTACTCGTAATCTTTTGCCCTATGGCTATTGATATCTATCTGCCCGCTTTTCCAACTATTGCCAAGCAATTTAATGTGACTGAACAACAAGTTCAGCAAACGGTAGCTATTTTTATGCTTACTGTGGGTTTAGGGCAATTAATTGCGGGGCCACTTGCCGATAAGTTTGGCCGAAAACCAGTAGCGGTTGTTGGTGTTAGTTTATATGCAGGCTCAGCTTTACTCGCCTATATGGCGCCCTCTTTTGCTGTATTAATGTGTGCACGCGCTCTACAAGGCTTAGGTGCATGTGCTACGTTTGTTGTTGCCTTTGCTATCGTACGTGATAAATATGGCAGCGAACGTAGTGGGCAAATGATCACCTATTTAAATGGAATTGTGTGCTTTATTCCTGCGCTTGCACCTATTTTAGGTGCTTGGCTTACCGTGCAATTTGGCTGGCGTATGAACTTTATGTTTTTAACTTTATTTGCCTTAACGGGGTTGGTTATTACGCTCACTCTATTTCGAGAAACTCGCCCTGCAGATAGTCACTATCAAGGGCACATTTTAGACCTACGTCGCTTTGTACCAATAATAACCACTCCCATATTTTTATTTAATAGCTTGCTGTGTATGGTTGCGATGTCCGCAATCCTTGTGTTTGTTACCTTAGCACCGGGGTGGATTATTACACACCTAGGTGGCACAGTGACCGACTTTACTTTTTGGTTTACGCTCAATGCAATTTTAAGCATCGTAGCCAGCTTTACTACCCCCATTTACATTAAGCGCAATAGTCAAAAAGCCCTGCGTGTAGGTGTTACTGTGTTAGTAGGCTCAGGTATATTAATGATTGCGCTTAGCCATATCGAGTCGGCCATTGCGCTTATGCTGCCTATTTTAATAGCCGCACTTGGTTTTGCTTTGAGCTTAGGCTCTGCAGCTGGTATGGCATTATCGCGCTTCCCTAAGCAAGCGGGTACTGCCTCAGCATTAATTGGAGCTATGCAAATGAGTGGCGCTAGCTTACTTGTATTTTTGACGCAATATTTAGGCCTTAGCACACCTTGGCTAATTGCATTTCACTTATTATTACTGACGCCACTTTGGCTAATTTTAATGAGTAAAAAAGCCCACTCACTGCACCCGGCTAATTAATGATAAACCCAGATTTTTTAGCATCATTTTTACTCGCAAGCTTTTTAATGGCGGTGGCCCCTGGGCCATCAAACGCATTTTTAATGGCACAAACCTTTGCCAATGGTAGAGCAGCTGGGATACAAAGTGCTTTTGGGTTTGCTTTAGGTGGTGTGGTACATACCTTTTTGGCCGTGATTGGTTTAAGCGCAGTGCTAAAAGCCTCGCCTACCGCTTATAGTGCAGTGCAATATGCAGGGGCCGCCTATTTATGTTACTTAGGGCTCATGATGATCAAGGGCACATTAAAGCGCCCCGACACTTCAGAGGACAGTACAAGCGAAGACAAACCGCACATTAGTACGAGTAAAAAATCAAATGTAATGTTTCAAGCCATGATGACCGAGGTGCTAAACCCTAAAGTGGCGTTGTTTTTTATTGCGTTTATACCACAATTTGTAGATCCAACTTTATCATCAGCGACTTTTCAGCTGGCTTTTTTTGGTTTGCTCTACCCTATTTTTGCTTTTCCGATTGACTGCACGTATATTTATTTTGGCGATAAAATTGCCCAGTTTTTTAGAAGTAATCCACACAGTCAGCTATGGATTGATAGAGTCACCGGTATAGTGTTCATTGCGCTTGCCATAAATTTATTATACTAGTTACAAATAAGTAGTATTTATTCACAAATAATAAGATGCAGCATGGAACAAAAAAAACAGTCGTTACCAGCCAATAAAAATATTGCCTTAGTTGCTCATGATGGAAAAAAAGCCGCGCTAAAACTATGGTGTGAAAAACACAAAAATACGCTTAGCAAACACACGCTTTATGGCACAGGCACTACAGGGCATTTGATTGAAAAAACAACAGGGCTTGAAGTGGTTCAATTATTAAGTGGCCCGATGGGAGGCGATCAGCAGTTAGGCGCAAAAATTGCCGAGCATGAAATTCATGTATTGGTGTTTTTCTGGGACCCGTTGGCCTCACAGCCACATGATCCGGACGTGAAAGCACTTCTTCGTTTAGCCGCTGTTTGGAATATTCCCGTGGCCTGTAATGAAGTCAGTGCCGATATGCTTTTGAGCTCACCACTTATGGATACAGAGCTGGAACGTACTTTGCCGGATTACGAAAAGTATCTCGCAACCCGACAAATCAATCTTTAAAGTTTTTTAGGTTACTTATAAAGCATGCTGGCCCATTTTGTTAGGCCAGCTGTAACACTACCAAAGTGATCTCCGTTCACCATTTTTATATCACCTAAATGCTCACTTAACGCCGCTTTAATAAGCGGTGACTGCGCACTTCCGCCCGTTAAATAAATAACATCTGGGGTGGTGGCTGCATCGGTAATTGCCTGTTTGGCAAGCGTAACTATTTGACTAATACTGCTTTCTACTGCAACCGCTAAATCACTAACCGATAGGTTTTTATTAAGATCACTATCTAAAAAATGTAGGTTGCAATCAAATGTACTTACAGTTGAAAGTGCTATTTTAGCCGCCTCACCTTGTTGAACTAGTTGATGACCTTGCTTATTTTGCTGTAATTGTATTAAGCGTTTGTAAAGCGCAGGCGCACTTACATCGCGTAATTGTGCGGTGAGTTCTCTGTAGTGGCTTTCACTGTAAAACTGGCTTTGTAAATTTACATCGTTAATTTTACAGGCTTGCCAAAAGGGTTGGTTTGGTAAAGGTAAGCCCGATTTAAAGGTACTGCCCAAACCAAGCAAAGGCATTAAGCCATGAAAACTAAGGGCTATATCTAAGTCATTTCCGCCAACACGTTTACCGCTGTGCGCTAAAAAGTCATTATCGCGTTCACTTTTACCTTTAAAGCTTGGCCCCATTTCTACAAACGAGCAGTCGCTGGTACCACCGCCAATATCTATAACTAATACTTTTTGATCTTCAGTCAAACCACTTTCGTAATCAACTCCGGCTGCAAGCGGCTCATATAAAAACTCAACATCTTTAAAGCCTGCGCGTTTTGCAGCTCGCTCTAAAATACCAAGCGCTTGCTGGTTTGATTGCTCACCGCCAACGGCCTGAAAGTTAACAGGACGCCCAATAACTGTTTGGGTAAGTGCTTTATCAAGCGAAAGCTCGGCGCGTTGCTTTATTTTTAAAATCATTGCGGTTGCAATGTCTTCAAAAAAATTAATTTGCCCTTGCTTTAATCCTGTGGCACCAAAAAATGATTTAGGAGATTTAACAAAATAGCCTTCTTCAGGAAACTGCACATATTCACTAATAGCTTCACGGCCAATAAAAAGCGTTTCATCTGTAGGCTGTAAATCAAGATCTGACTTTATACGCGGGAGTGTATTTAATAAAGCTTGGCGCTGCGTTAAAAAGTCATGCTCGTGTGCTGTGCCTTTTACATGCTTTGCCACAAAGTCGACAACTAATGCGCTATGGTGCGTATAAAGAGTAGAAGGTAAATAATGTTTTCCTTGCTCAAGTGGCACTAACTGTACTTCCTTTTGCTCCATAACTCCCATGGCACAATTAGAACTACCGTAATCAAAACCTACAAACATACTTCACCATACATTAGAAAAAGGCCGCGCAATTTAGCATACTTTACCAAAATTATAAACGCTAGTGACCCTCCCTCACCCTTAAAAAGCTCGCAAAACGTGGTAAGCCATGCTTTGTTAACCCATGGTACCTATACGTTACCGTGCTGCCTATAGCCGGCGGTGCTTGGCGCTGTTTGTTACTAAAGCCCGTGCCTATTTTAAATATTTGCCCGTGGGGCGTTTTTACTTTTAATGCACCTAACATACCGGTGTATTTTCCTTTACCGGGTAAATGTGCAATAACAACTGCTTCAGCATCTAGGTAGGGCTTTAATTTTAATAATGTATTACTGCGCCCGCTTTTATATTTAGCATTGGCTAAATGCAGCATCACCCCTTCAGCCCCTTGCTTAGTTAAATTTTCAAAGTACTCTGTTAGTTGGGCTGTGCTAGTAAAGCGGTGTTGCTTAACTGCAGTTATATGCTGCTTATTGATTTGTTTTACCAAGGCTTGGTAGTTTTTATAACGCGTACTAAAAGGAAGGGTTGCATCTGGCATATCAAATATTTGAAAGCGTATAGCCTGCCAATCTGAATTACGGGGATGTTTAGTTCTTACAACCCCACTGACCAAAGAAAATTGAGCCCGTGCTATCCACAACTCTCCATCTAACCAAACATCGGGTAAAGGCGCCGTAAACCAACTCGGGGCATTAATCGCATTTCCTCTGCGGGTAATAAACTTATCACCCGTCCATATTGCTCTTACACCATCAAATTTTTCACTAACGAGATATTCGCTAATATCACCATGTTTAGATTCATCATATACTTTTGCCAATAACACCTGAGGCTGCGCCGCAAACGTAAGCGATGAACCTATTAAAATAACAATTAAAAGTAAGTACTTTAGCTGAGCCATTACTGCATCCCTGCAAATAAAATAAGGCTTTAACTATAGTTGAGATTCGACCCACTGCCAAAACTCACCTAGGTCAGCCATTTTGTACGTCGCCTTACTAAAGTCATGGTCAACTGTATGATGATTTGCAATGGCAACAACACTAACCTGTGCATTAGTTGCAGCGCAAACGCCCGTATAGGTGTCTTCTACTGCAATTGCATGCTCTGGGTCTACATGTATGTGCTCAAGCGCTAAAAGGTAAGGATCGCCTGCAGGCTTTGGATTTGTTACATCGTCTTTTGTTACTATAGTATCAAATAACTTATAAAAACCTAGCCCTTTTAAAATAGGCATTGCTTCGCTGCGAGCACTGCCGGTAACTAACGCCATTTTTAGCCCACTGTTTTTAACAGCGTGTAAGGTTTGCTCAGTAAAAGGCATAACGGGCGGTAAATTAGTTTTTACGTATTCACCAAATAATCGATATTTTTCATCTGCTAAAAACTGTGCGCTGACGTTTAAATTATGCTCATTTTTAATATCAATTGCTGCTTCTAACGTTGGACGCCCTGAAAAGCGCTGACAAAACTCCACTTCGTTATAACTTACATTGTAGGGTGCAAGCAGCTGGCTCCAACATTCAAAGTGCATACTTTCAGAATCAACTAGCGTGCCGTCCATATCAAACAATACTGCGTTTAAGCTCATCCTCATTCCTTAAATTTTAACGTTAAAAAAGGCGCCTAGGCGCCTTTATAATATTATGCTGTTAAGCCAGCAGGTGGCTCAGCAAATGCTTCCTCACCGGTTTCAACATCAACCAGTTCGTAGCCTCGGGCTTTGCGTACAACCTTAAGCACTGGTTTTTCTAGCGCCGTTTTTAAACGATCAGCATCAGCTGCTAGCTCATCTAATGTTGTACCAAAAGGCGGTGCGCCTGTTTCTGACCAATTAGTTACTTTACCATTTAAGTTATATTCTACTTCGTGTATTTGGTATTGCGCTGCTTCGTCTTTCGTTGCTTCACAAAAAATTACACGGTAGTTCCAAAATCCAGCCATTTGTTTATCTCATTCAATTTAATTAACGCTACTTTACCAGCTTTATAAAAACATAAAAGCCTGCACAAGGCAGGCTTTTAAAATTAGTCTAATTTAAGTTAGTTTTAGAAAAAGTTAACTTTAAATTCAGCACCAATGTAGCGCTCTTCATTAACAATGCCCGTATTGTTATTGAAGTCTACCGCACCAATTGCTTGCTGTTCATCAAATAAGTTACGAACAAAAGCAGACACTTGGTACTCATAGTCACCTTCAGCCCACTCGTAACCTGCACGTAAACCTACTTCTGTTAATGCTTTGCCTTCAAATTCCACAGAATCGTAAAGGAACATATTAATCTCGCTGCGATAAGAAATATCACCTAATGCAAAGAAATTACCGTCAGCAAGTTCTTTGTTATAACGAAGGGTAAAGTTAGAGATCCACTCTGGCGCATGCGGTAAGCTATTGCCATCAAGTACCGCTAAGCCTGCACTGTTAATAGGGTCATTAACTGTACATTGTGCGCAAACAGCCACTGCTAAATCGTTATCTTTAATTTCAGTTTTGTTGTAGCTCAAGTTAAATGTTGCATTAAACTCATCACTTAATACCCATTCAGTGTCTAGCTCAAAACCATAACCTGTAGTTTTATCAGCGTTAACTAAGCGGTTAAAGTTAGCACCACCGCCTACAGCTGTAAGTTGTTGGTCGTCCATAGTGTAGTAAAATACAGTTGCATTTACACGACCTTGGCCGTCAAGAACATCCGACTTAATACCTGTTTCGAATGAAGTAACTGTTTCTGAGTCAGCTGTTGTTACGTCATCACCAAACAAAATACGACCCTGCAAGCTAGGTGCGCGGAACGTGTTTGCTACACGGCTGTACCAGTTCACATCGTCATTAACTTTGTAGTTTGCAGATAAATCCCAGCTTACGTGGCTGTCGCTTACACTACGTTCTACGTATAAAGCGCCACCGCCAATTGGGCTAATTGTACGGTCTGCAACAAAATCTTTTTCATCATCTGAGTAACGCAGACCCGCAGTTACTTTTAACTTATCTGAGAAGATATAATCTACAGAACCGAAAATAGCCCATGCTGTTGTGTCTTGTTGTTGCTGAACATAACCGTTTAAAGCGCCAGCAGGTGAAGAGAACGTATCGTAACTAAAGTTTTCGATTGTAAGCTCTTCATCAAAGTAGAAAAGACCAACTTGGTAGTTTAAGTCACCGCTAAAGTTACTTGCAAGGCGTAGCTCTTGCGTTAACTGGTCTTGCTCAGGAATACCATCCGCACTTTCTGAAGAAAATGGAATTAAACCTGGGCCCATGTAATCAGGAATGTATTCAGCACCGTAGCCACCATCAATGTCGGCACGTGAGTATATTTCTGCACTTTCCCAACCTGAAATAGAAGTTAGCGTGTATTCATCGCTAATATCCCACTCAAGCTTTAAGCTTGCGCCTTCAGATTCAACTTGCTGGGTGTTGCGTACAGCAGCATCTTGATAAACAACATCATGCTCGTAGTTGTCTACTAAATCGTTTGAGCCAGCTTCAATAACGTTTGCACGAAACGCAATAGGTGAGCCGTCTAAGTCACGCGTGTGGTAGTTTAGTAAAGCAGTAAAATCATCGCCTTCGTATAAAAACTGAATACGCGCTGCTTTTTCTGTGTAGCCGCCCTGCTCGTCTTTCGCTTCAAAGCCAGGCGCTTGGTTATCAATGTAATCGTCTTTATCTTGCCATAGTAATGAAACACGTGCAGATAAACGGTCTGTTAGTGCGCCACCTACAGCGCCCTCAGTGTCTACAGCGCCACGGCTACCGTAAGAAACAGCACCGTAACCTTCAAATTCTTGGCTTGGTTTAACAGTATCAAATTTAACTAGGCCAGCCGGCGTATTACGGCCAAACAGTGTACCTTGCGGGCCACGTAGTACTTCTACACGCTCAACATCAAATACAGGAAAGCCTTTTAAAATAGCATTTTCTTGAACTACTTCATCAACAACTAATGAAACAGGTTGTGAAGCATTAAGATCGAAATCGGTATTACCCAGACCACGAACATAAAAACGAGGGAAAGAACGTCCAAACGATGATTCGATTGAAAGGCTTGGGATTTTCGCACTCATAAAGCGAATATCCATACCAGCAGAACTATAAGCATCAAGGTTATCACCTTGTAATGCAGATACAGCAACAGGCACTTCTTGTGCATTTTCTACACGTTTACGAGCAGTAACTTGAATAACTTCTAATTGGTTATTTTTTTTTGCAGTTTCTTCTTCAGCAGCAAGAGTAGAAACAGAGGTACCAGCTGCAGATAATAAAGCAGCATTAATTATGGTCGCTATTGCAGTTTTTTTGATTGCTTTCATGTCGGGTATAAACCTTTTGTATGCACTCTTGTTCAACGGTTTTTTGTGTTGCGCAATGTATTCATTGCGGGCTCGTACAATTTTTCGCGTCTAGCTTTATGGCGCGCGGACCTCATCACCGAGAGTACAAAAACGGAGTAATGAGGCTGAACGAACGATGGAGATTATACCATCGTATTACAAATTTACTGCATAAATATGTACAAAAAAGTAAACTTTTTTGCAACATTTAACCACATTCCCTTGCTTTTTTACCCTTTTTTAGATGCAAAAGGCCAATAATGCGGACATATGTCCTTACCATCAAAACCCACTTTAAAGTAGCAAAAATATGTAACCTGACAAATAAACCCAATACAGAAACACGCAATTAAAACCCACCAATGCTACTAAATTTTAAAAGCTAAATTTATTGAGTACGCTTTAGCGCTATTTCTCCATCAATGTGAATATCGCGCTGTGGAAATGCAATTAATACATCGTGCTTTTCAAATACGTCATAAAGGCTAAAGCGAATATCACTGCGTACTTTCCTAAGCATGGTTTCTGACTCTGCACAAACCCAAAAAATCGCATTGAATACAAGAGAGCTATCAGCAAAGTCATCAAATAAAACAGAAGCTGTTGGATTTGCTAATATAGCATCATGCTCATCAAGCACTTGTTGAATTAACCTTTTAACAAGCACAACATCTGAACCATAGGCTACGCCCACGCTTACCGACGAACGTGCATTACCATCTATTAGCGTCCAGTTCGTCACGGTGTTTTCTAAAAGCTGGGAATTAGGTATCAGCATATGTACACCATCGTTTCGGCGGATACGGGTAGAGCGTGTATTAATAGTTTCAACAACGCCTTTTGCGTTACCCACCTCTAAAAAATCCCCAATGCGGATTGGGCGCTCCCACATTAATATCCAACCGCTGATAAAGTTATTAATAATATTTTGCGCGCCAAAACCTACCCCTATGGCTATGGCTCCTGATACAAAAGCAAAGGCAGTAAGTGGAATATTTAAGACCTCTAACGAGGTGAAAATAAGTATCGCAATACTCAAAATAAAGTAAATGCGCGTAAACAGATGGACCGCATCTTGGCTTATTTTTTTAGCCAGCAGTGTTTTTTTAATAAGTTTGCCAATCCGCGTTACTACAAACCACATAGCAAATAAAATTAAAGGGACCTGTATAACCTTAGCTACGGTGATGTGTACGTCGTTGTAGGTAAAAATGACAAAGCTAAGATAATGTTGAATGTGTTCGAGCGTCATGTATTTTCCAAAGTCTTATTCATTATTTGTTGTTTGTTGTTTGTTGTTTGTTGTTTGTTGTTTGTTGTTTGTTGTTTGTTGTTTGTTGTTTGTTCAGTAAAAATTTAGTTTGGTTCATAATTGGGTCTGCTTCTAAAGTCTCTGGAGTGGGTGT